>JAYVNZ010000086.1:0-15051 GCA_043758185.1 Gemmatimonadaceae bacterium
CTCAAGGGCGCGGCAACACGCGTCGTCGACGCCGGCGGACGCACGATCATTCCCGGCATGGTGGACGCCCACGCCCACCTCCTCGGCCTCGGCCAATCGCTGCGCAGCGTAGCGCTCTACGGCGCGAAGTCCTACGACGAGGTCATCGCGCGCGTCGTCGCACGCGCGAAAGGCATTCCGGCGGGCCAATGGATTCTCGGCCGAGGGTGGGACCAGAACCAGTGGGGCGACACGCGCTTTCCCACCAATGACGCGCTGAGTCGCGCGTTGCCCAATAATCCCGTCTACCTCACGCGCGTTGACGGCCACGCAGGGCTGGCAAATGCCGCCGCCCTTCGCGCCGCGAACGTGAACGCCGGAACGAAGGACCCCAGCGGAGGCCGCATCGAGCGGCTCGCATCCGGCGAGCCCACCGGCGTGTTCATCGATAACGCGAAAGGTGTTGTCGAGCGCGCAATCCCACGAGAGACGCGCGAGGAAACCCGCGCCGAGATCCGCGCCGCGATCGCCGAGTCGCAGCGATGGGGACTCGTGGGCCTGCACGACGCCGGCGAGTCGCGCAGCACGATCGACCTGATGGAAGAGATGGCGAAGGCCGGCGAGATTCCCTTCCGCCTCTACGTCATGATCGGCGACGACTCCGCCGCCGTGGCGCACTACCTCGCGCGCGGCCCGCAGAGTGGCCTGTACGACGACCACCTCTGGATCCGCACCATCAAGCTCTACGCAGACGGTGCACTCGGCTCGCGCGGCGCTGCGCTGCTGGAGCCATATAGCGACGACCCCGCGAACACCGGCCTGCTGCTCTCCGCACCAGCGCACATCCAGGACGTGGCCACGCGCGCGCTGCGCGGTGGATTTCAGGTGGCCACGCACGCCATCGGCGATCGCGGCAACCGACTCGTGCTCGACGCGTACGAATCCGCGCTCAGGACAGTCCCCGCCGCGGACCATCGCTTCCGCGTGGAGCACGCCCAGATCCTCAATCACGACGACATTCCCCGATTCGCCGCGCTCGGCGTCATTCCATCCATGCAGGCCGTTCACCAGACCAGCGACATGTACTGGGCCGGCGCTCGGCTTGGGCAGGGCCGGCTTCTCGGTGCGTATGCGTGGCGCTCGTTGCTCGCGACCGGCATCGTGGTGCCCAATGGCAGTGATTTTCCTGTGGAAGCGGTGAATCCCCTGCTGAGCTTCCACAGCGCCGTCGCGCGCCAGGATGCGGAGAACTGGCCGGCCGGGGGATGGATGGCGGAGCAGCGCATGACGCGCGACGAAGCGCTCAAGAGCATGACCATCTGGCCCGCCTTCGCCGGGTTCCAGGAGGCGTCGATGGGGTCGCTGACGCCGGGCAAGCTCGCCGACTTCGTCATTCTCGATCGCGACATCATGACGGTGGCCGAGCGGGACATCCTCGGCACGGCCGTCATCGCGACGTATATTGGTGGGAAGCCGGTGTACGAGCGGGCGGCGCTGCCCTGATCTCGTGCGCACCGCGCGGTGAGCCCAGATGAGGTACGCGGTGTTCTTCGAACGTCCGGCTGTTGATGCAGCGCCGCGCGCACCTGGCGCGTCCGTCCGCTACGGGTGGCTCACCCCTGACAGGCAGACCCAGGTCCGCGGCGTACTCCTCGGCCTTACGCTCTTTTTCGGACTGACAGTCTGGATCTGGCACTCGCTCGGTGCGGATTCACCCAACTCCGGCGTGTTCGTGCGCAAGCTGCGCATCGTGGGCATCATGACGTGGCTCTATGCGCTGGTGCAGCTGCTCGACATCCGCTTCTGGCGCAGCGCTACGGCCCGCAAGCGCCGCGAGGCCATGGGCATCCCTGACAGCATCATCGCGTGGCTGTTCGGACAGATGCTCGCGTGGTTCGGCATCATCTACTACGCCTTCACGGAAGACGCGCGGTGGTACCTGGCCGGCCTGGTGGTGCTCGTGGTCACGTTCATCGTGTTCCCGGTGCGACAATCGGAACCGTGAGCGGTAAGGTGCGCGTCATCTCGTTGCTGCCGGCCGCCACGGAACTCGTGTGCGCACTCGGAGCGCGGGAGTCACTCGTCGCCATCTCGCACGAGTGCGATTACCCGGCCGACGTCGCCCGCCTGCCGCGCGTGACCGCCAGTGCGGTGGATCGCGATGCCTCGTCTGCCGCCATTGATGCGGAAGTTCGCCTGCTGTCGAGTTCGGGCCAGCCGGTATTTGCGCTCGATGCCGCGGACATCATCCGGTTGGCGCCAACCGTCATCCTCACGCAGGCGCTGTGCGAGGTCTGCGCCGTGAGTGACGGCGACGTCCGCGACATCGCGACGCTCGTATCTCCCGCGCCGGAAATCATCTCGCTCGGCGGCACCACCCTCGACGGCATCTGGGAGGACTTTGCGACCGTTAGCGTGGCCATCGGTCGTGCGGACGAGGCCACGGACCTCCTCGACACCATCGCGCAACGGCTCAACGCTGTCCACCACACACTGAAGTCGGCGCGCGCGCCGCGTCCCAGGGTGGCGGTGATCGAATGGATGGAACCGCTGTTCATGGCCGGCCACTGGACACCCGAGCTTGTGCGCCGCGCGGGCGGCATGGACGTCTTGGCGGAGCCCGGCTCGCACTCCGTGCAGGTTGCCGTCGAGCGCATTCGCGACGCGGCCCCCGACGTGATCCTTTTTGCCCCGTGTGGCTTCGACGTCGTGCGCGCCGAGCATGAGGCACGGGCGCTGCTCGCGACGAGCGAGTGGAGCTGGGCGCGCGGATGCGAGGCCTGGGCCCTCGATGGCAATGCACTTACGTCACGCGCGGGCCCTCGGCTCGCCGACGCGGTGGAGGTAATGGCGGCGATCTTCGCACCGTCTCTCTTTGCACCCCCGCTACCGGTGTATGCGCGCAAGCTGTCCTGATCGCAGCACTCGTGACTCGTATCTCGTACTCGTAACTCGTAACCTGTACTCGTGCCCGGCTTCCAACAGTGAGTTACGGGTTACGAGTAGCCAGTCGCGAGTATTCAGGGACGCTCGCCAGCGATAGCGCATTCGGGCGCCTCGCCTGGAGCAAAGCGAAGGATCTGCTTGTCGCGTTACACCGAGAACCAGATGCGCGCCGACACCAGGACAAGGAACACCGCGAACACCCGCCTGGCCGTCGTCGGATTGAGCGTGAGCCCAACGCGCGCCCCGAAGTACGCTCCCACGAACAGGCCGGCCGCCACGAGCAGGCCGGCTGTGACGTTCACGTGACCGTTCCTGTAATACTGCCATGCACCCAGCGCACCCACCGGAAGCAGGAGCGCCATCAGGGATGTACCGGTCGCCGTTGTGGGCTCCATTTTTCCGTACAACAGCAGCGCTGGCACGATGATGATTCCCCCGCCGATCCCAAACAGGCCGGACAGCAGTCCGGCGGCGAGTCCAATCGCGATGAACAGCAGTGGCATCAGTTGGCTGGCTGGAGTGGCCTGCACGGAAACATCAGCAGGCATCGAACCTTCGCACGTTTGCACCGCAACGCAATGGAACGGACTTCCCGCAGGCACCTGCGCGGAGTAGCATTCGTCCCTTACCTCACACCGCGTCCGAGATGATCAGCCCGTCTGCCCTCAGCTTCCTCAAGCGTCTCCTCGACGCACCGGCCCCATCGGGCTTCGAGACCGCTGCCGCGCGGGTATGGCGCACGGAAGCGGAGACCTTTGCCGCCGGCGTGACGGTGGATGTGGCCGGCAACAGCATGGCCGAGGTGAACCCGGGTGGGTCGCCCACCATCATGCTGGATGGCCACATCGACGAGATCGGGGTCATCGTCCAGTACATCGACGACGACGGCTACATCTACATCGCACCCATTGGCGGCTGGGATCCGCAGGTGCTCGTGGGCCAGCGTATCCGCTTCCTGGGCAACGATGGCGACGTCCTTGGCGTCGTGGGCAAGAAGCCCATCCACCTCATGAAGTCCGAGGATCGCGAGCACGCCAGCAAGTTCACGGATCTGTGGGTGGACATCGGCGCGGCAAAGCGTGACGAGGCCGAGGCCCGCGTCAGTATCGGCGATCCGGGGGTGCTGGATTCCCGCACGCTGGACTTTCCCAACAATCGCCTCGTCTCCCGTTCCATCGACGATCGTATCGGTGCCTTCATCGTGCTCGAGGCGCTGCGTCGCTACGCCGAGAAGCCTGGCGCCGCGCGGGTCGTGGCCGCGGCCACCACGCAGGAAGAGATCGCGTGGCACGGCGGGGGCGCGCTGGTGTGTGCGCACAGCATTCATCCGCAGGTCGCGCTGGTGGTGGACGTTACCTTTGCCACCGATCACCCGAACATCGAGAAAAAGGAGATCGGCGAGCACAAGATGGGCGGCGGCCCCATCATCAGCCGCGGCGCGCTGATCTCGCCGGTGGTGCATCGCATCCTGCGTGACACGGCGAAGACGCACGAGATCGCGCACGCCGTGCACGCGGTCGGCCGCGATACGTCGACCAACGCGGACGCCATCCACATCGCGCGCGAGGGGGTGGCCACCGGGCTGGTCTCCATCCCGAATCGCTACATGCACTCGCCCAACGAAATGGTGTCGCTCGACGATGTGGACAACGCGGCCACGCTCATTGCCGAGTTCTGCCGCGCAATCACACCGGACACGGACTTTACGGCGCGCTAGCGGAGCGTAAACACAACGTCGAAAGCATGTTGTCGTCCTGAGCGAAGCGAAGGACCTTCTCCTGGCTGGTGAAAAGCAGGTCCTTCGCGTTGCTCAGGACGACAACCTCCGCCAACCGAAGTGCCTACGGCCCCGCGCGCGCGATGCGGCCGAGGGCGAGAGTCACCGCGGCGCGTACGTCTTCATCCTTGTCGTCGTGCAGCGCGCGGAGCGCGGAAAGCGCTTCGTCGCTGCGGGCTTCAGCCAGCCCGATCACCGCGGCCACGCGCACGCTCGTGGTCTTGCGCTGGAACATGCCGCGCTTCTGTTCCGATGCATTCACGAGCCGCTGCACGGCCTCCGGCGTGCCCAGCCTGCCGAGCGCGGAGAGGAATGCCGCCTGCACCTCGTCATCCTTCTCCACGTCCAGTGCGCGAAGCAGGTGTACCGCCGACGTCAGCACATCCCTGCGTGCCACGAGCGCCGCGGCAGCCTGCATCCGGGTGGCGGGCACCGGATCGGTGAGCGCCTCCTGGATGGCCTGCAGTGCGCGCGGCGTGCCGAGGTGCATCAGCGCGATGGTTCCCGCGCGACGCACGCGTTCATCGTCATGCTTCAGCAACCGCGTGAGCGGCTCCTCGGCAGCGGCCACTGCCATCTCGCCAAGGAGCTCCGCGGCGTTCCGCACCACGAACCATTGCGCGTTCTCCAGCATGTGCAGCAGCGCGGGCACCGCCGACCTCGTGGCCAGCAGCGCATCGAAGTAGACCCGGCGGTCGCGCTGTTGCGCCACCGATGTGAGCTGGGCAATGAGCGCGTCGGCACCGTCCTCCCCCGCGCGAGAGAGCACTGCCATGATCTGGTCCCGATGCTCGGCGTCGTGTGGAAGCTCGCGCGCCACCAGGCGAAGCACATCGGGCGTGCCGATGCGCTTGAGCGCCACGGCCGCCGCGTGCTTCAGCTCGAAGTGCGGCAGCTCCGTTTCGCGCAGTCCTATGCGGAAGAAGATCTCGCACAGCACGCGCGCATGGCCCTGACGCGCCGCCAGTTCGCCGACGGACACGAGGTCTTCCAGCACGCGCACGATCCGGGTGTCGTCAATCGTGGACTCCAGCTGCGCCAGCAGGGCCTCATACGACTCGCTCGGCGCGCGCGCGGCGGCGAACTGCGAAAACATGCCCCGGTCCGAATGCGACGCAGACGGCGCCGGGATCGCCTGCGTGGAGCGCGGAGTTGCGCGCGCTTCCGCCTCCGCGAGCGGATCATCCACCACGTCGCCGAATTCCAGGGCGTCGAATGACACGGTGTCGCGCGGCGGCGGAGTCGGGGCATGACGCACGACGTCAGGCCGACCGGCAAAGCGAACATGCGTGATCCCGCCTGCCCTCCGCTGTTCCTCCGCCGCCGCTCCACCGTCGTCCAGCACGGGCGCGCTGGCGAGTATGCGCACAACGCCGAGCAGGTCGGAGGGCGTCGCCGTGTCGTCGCTGCTCATGAGCACAAGGCCGTGCCGTGCCATCTGGACGGTGAGGTCCGCCACGCCGGTGAAGGCCGTGGGCACCGCATGGCCGTTCGCCTGCAACTCGAGGCCATGCAGCGCGACGCTCACGGCGCCGTGCCGCGAGGTGGTGAGGAGCACGCGCAGGGCTGCCTTCTGTTCGTCCACGTTCGCGGACTCGTTCAGCACGAGCCAGAGAAGGTGAGCCAGTTGACGCACGAAAATGACGGAATGATCCATGGCGTGCATAAGATATCAGCATACCCCGGGATGGCCTCACTACAATTCTGTCATCCTCCGTCACCCCGCCCCGCACGCTGATGCCCCTCACCGTCTGGTCGTCGGCACGCTATACCTTTCCCCTGCCGTCCGGCCATCGCTTTCCGGTCGCGAAGTACGCCATGCTTCGCGACCGCGTGATTGCAGAGGGCATCGTGGAACCCCGGCTGGTGTGCGATCCCCCGGCGGCTACCGATGACGAACTCCGGCTGGTGCATACGGCGGGGTACGTGGAGCGGTTCAACGGCGGCAGGATGGATCCGGCGGAAGTGCGACGGATCGGGCTTCCCTGGTCCGTGGAGCTGGTGGAGCGGTCGCGTCGCGCGGTGGGCGGCACCATCGCGGCGGCGCGCCATGCCCTGGAGCACGGCGTCGCCATGAACCTTGCCGGCGGAACACATCACGCGTTCGCCGACCACGGCGAGGGGTTCTGCGTCTACAACGACGTTGCCGTCGCCATCCGCGTCCTGCAGCGCACGGGGCTGATCGCGCGCGCGGCCATCGTGGACCTCGACGTCCATCAGGGCAATGGCACGCACGCCATTCTGGCTGGGGACCCGGGCGTATTCACCTTCAGCATGCACGGCGGCAAGAACTTTCCCTTCCACAAGGTGAATGGATCGCTCGACATCGAGCTCGCGGATGGCGCGGGCGACGACGAATACCTCTCGCGTCTGGCGGATGTCCTTCCGGGAATTCTTGCCAGTGCGGGGCCCGACATCGTCTTCTATATCGCCGGTGCAGACCCGCACGAGGGCGATGCACTCGGCAGGTTGTCCCTCAGTTTCGCCGGCCTTGCGCGCCGCGACGCCTACGTGGTGTCGCAGTGCCGCGAAGTGGGCATTCCCGTCGCGATCAGCATTGGCGGAGGATATGGGCGGCGTATCGACGACACCGTCGCGATCCACGTGGAGACCGCACGCATCGCGGCGTCGTTCGCGTGATACGCATTCAGCGTCTACCGCGCCTTCCCCGCGGCCGACACGCGGCCTATCCTGCGGTCATGCCACCCATTCCTGCACCGAGACGCGACGGGTTCACCAGCACCACGCCGGTGCCACTGTACTGGGCCGAGTACGGTGAACCGGACGCCCCACCGCTGCTGCTGCTGCACGGCGGGCCCGGTGCGAGTCACGATTACCTGCTGCCGCAGATGCTCGAGCTGGCGCGGGGGCATCGGCTGCTGTGCTACGACCAGCGCGGCGGCGGGCGCTCGCGCCATGATGACGACCGTGCGCCCGTCACATGGCAGGACCAGGTGGCAGACGTGGGGCGGGTTGCCATGGAGCTTCGCGCCGATCCCCTCGACCTCGTGGGGTACTCCTGGGGAGGACTGCTCGCGCTGCTCTACGCAGTGGAAGCACACGCGAATCGGGTGACGCCCCCGCCCGCGCGGCTCGCGCTCATCGATCCCGCTCCCGTGACCCGGGCATTTCGTGATACATTCGAGCAGGAATTCACCCGGAGGCAGGCGGGTGCCGACGTGACCGCCCTCCGCACCGAGCTGGCGCAGTCCGGTCTCAAGGATCGGGACCCTGACGCATACCGGCAGCGGCAATTCGAGGTGAGCGTGGCAGGCTACTTCGCCAATCCCCACCGCGCCCGCGACCTCACGCCATTTCGCGTCACGGGCCGTGTGCAGCAGTCCATATGGAACTCGCTGGGTGACTTCGACCTCCTGCCCGCCCTTCGTGACCTCCGCCTGCCAGCATTCGTCGTCCATGGCCGGGAAGACCCGATTCCCATGGCATCCTCGGAATCGGTGGCCCGAACGCTCGGCGCACGCATGCTGGTGCTGGAAGATTGCGGGCACGTGCCGTACGTTGAGCAACCCGCACAGCTGTTCGCGCCGCTGCTCGCGTTCCTGAAACTTCCCGCTGGTTCCCCTCCAGTCGTCAAATAGGCTCCGTGGCCGACGAGACCTTGCAACCGCACATCACCACCCTCGATTACGACGGCAGGCGCTTCAACGTCAGTTGTCGCATCGTGTTCGATGGCATCGAGTACGTGGGCCGGCTCTGGTTCGCGGACGAAACGTGGGACGATGCCGGCCTGCCCGATCGGGGCGCCCTGCCAGGCCGGACCCGCGAGGAAGCGCTCGCGCTCGCGCGGCGGCTCACCCCGCAGGACATCCTGCTCCGCTACCGGCGCGCCCTCGCCGAGAAGCGCCGGTTCGTGGGCCTGCGTCGCGCCACGGACGAAATCCTTGGCAAGATCCGCTACCTGAACCAGGTGGCCATCAGCATGCGCGCCGGCCTGCTCGACTCCGACGGGGCGGCCGCGGAAATCGACCTGACCGAGCGACAGCTGCACGACATCATCGAGAAGCTGCGCGCGTTCGCGGGTATCGAGGCCTGAGCGGACTGGGCGCCCTCGCGCCCGCCTGGCTGACATGGATCCCCGCACCGCCGCGCACACGCTCACGCAAATCGCCGCATTTCTCCAGCTGCGCGGCGAGAGCACGTTCAAGGTGCGCGCGTACGAACAGGCTGCACGCGCGATCGTCGCGCTCGACACCGACGACCTTGGCACACTGGATCGCGACGGCACCCTTGCACGCACACCCGGACTCGGCAAGGCAACGCTGTCCGTGGTACGCGACCTCATGGCAACAGGCCAGTCCGCATACCTCGCTGAACTGCAGGCCGACCTGCCTCCCGGGATGCTCGACCTGCTCAGGGTGCCGGGACTCGCCATTCCCAAGGTGCACCTGCTCCGGGAGGTGCTCGACATCGATTCCGTGGATGCACTGGAAGCCGCCGCCCGGGATGGGCGTCTCGCCAGCGTGAAGGGCTTCGGGGCAAAGACGGCGGCGAAGATCCTGCGCGGCATCGAGATCTTCCGCGCCTCAGTCACGCTGACCCTGTACCCTCGCGGCGCGCTGCAGGCTCGCACGCTGCTGTCCGCGGTGCAGTCACATCCCCAGGTGCACCGTGTGGAAATCGCCGGTGCAGTGCGTCGCCATTGCGAGACGGTGGGCGCAACGGAGATCGTTGCGGCCTGCAGCGGCGACCCGCGTGTCGTCGCGCAGTCGTTCACCCGCGCGCCGGGGGTACGAGCCATAAGTCGCGAGGAGACCGCGTCGCCGCGCATCACGTTCACGGACGGTGCCCAGCTCAACCTGCACTCCGTGACTGGTGACGACTTTGCGGTGGCGCTGTGGCGCCACACGGGTTCCGCTGCGCACGTCCAGACCATGCTCGCGCTTCTGGCACGCGCGGGCATCACGCTCGACGGCGATGCGCTGCAGGATTCCCAGGGCCATTCGGTTCACGTGCCCACCGAGGCAGCGCTCTATCATCTGGTGGGCCTGCCCTTCATCCACCCCGAGATGCGTGAAGAGGGCAGCGAGTTCCTGCTGGCCGTTGCCGGCACGCTGCCCACGCTCCTGGAAGCGCGCGACATCCGCGGAGCGCTGCACTGCCACTCGACGTACTCGGATGGCAAGGCGACCATCGCCGAGATGGCCGAGGCGGCGCGGGTGCGCGGGTGGGGGTACATCGGCATCACGGATCATTCGCAGGCGGCGTTCTACGCTGGCGGCCTGGCGCGCGATCGCGTGCTCCAGCAGCACGAGGAAATCGACGCACTCAATGCCGCGTCGGCCGACGTGCGCATTCTCAAGGGCATCGAGGCAGACATCCTCGCCGACGGCGCGCTGGATTACGACGCGGACCTGCTGGACCAATTCGATTTCGTCGTCGGGTCTATACATTCCCGGTTCGCCATGGACAGGCAGCGCATGACCGAGCGCGTGCTGCGCGCGCTGGGCGATCCTCACCTCACGGTGCTCGGCCATCCCACCGGCCGGCTGTTGCTCTCGCGCGACCCCTATCCCATCGACATGGATGCAGTGCTGGAGAAGGCTGGAGCGGTGGGCGTTGCGGTGGAGCTCAATGCGGATCCCAAGCGGCTGGATATCGATTGGCGCCTCCTGCCGCGCGCCAAGGCATTCGGCGTGTCCATCGAGATTGGCCCGGATGCACATTCCACCGCGGCACTGGACAACATGGCAATAGGCGTCGGGATGGCGCGCAAGGGCGGTCTCGAGGCCGCCGACGTGCTGAACGCCCGCAGTTTTGACGACGTGATGCACTTCGCGCGCGCGCGCCGCGGCGCGCAGCACTGATGGCGGCGAAGAAGGCCGTCGCTCGCAAGCGCGCCCGGCCGCGCGGCGCGGCACTCAAGGCGCACGCGCTGGTGATCCTGAACCGCCTGCTGGTGGAGTATCCCGATGCGCACTGCGCGCTCGACTTCACCAACGCGTTCCAGTTGCTGGGCGCCACGATTCTCAGCGCCCAGTGCACCGACAAGCGGGTGAACATGGTGACCCCCGCGCTCTTTGCCCGCTATCTTGACGCCACCGCGTTGGCCGACGCGAACCAGGCAGAGGTGGAAGACATCATCAGGACCACGGGATTCTTTCGCAACAAGGCGAAGAGTCTCATCGGGATGGCCGCGGGGCTCGTGGAGCGGCACGGTGGAAATGTTCCAGCCAGCATGGATGACCTTGTGCGCCTTCCCGGTGTAGGACGAAAGACGGCGAACGTGATTCTCGGGAATGCGTTCGGCCGGAATGACGGTATCGTGGTGGATACGCATGTCACTCGCCTGAGCAACCGGCTCGGGCTTGCCACGGGCACGGATGCGGTGAAGATCGAGCAGGCGCTGATTCCGCTGTTTTCGCAGGACCGCTGGACCATCATCTCGCACCTGTTCATCGAGCACGGGCGTCAGGTCTGCATTGCGCGCGCGCCACGGTGTGGCGAGTGCCTGCTCGCCGACATCTGCCCTTCCGCACTCATCTGAACGTCCCCACTGCACCAACGACAATGCCTCGACGTCTCCTTGCCGGCCTCGTTCCTGCCGCCGCATTCACACTGTCCATGGCGTGCGCGCGCAATCCCGATCCCGACACAGAGCCGGACATGGTGCCGGAAACGCAGGTGCGCGTGGCTCCGCCCGCGGGTGCGGTAAAGCCCGGCGACTGCCCGGAAGCCATGCGTCGCGCGCTCGCCAAGCCGGACCTCGAGGTGGATCGCCTCGCGACGCCGCGCGCCAGCGTCCCGTCGGCTGTCTCCGGCAAGACCATGCCTGCCGCTGTGCGCCGCGCGAAGTACAACGAAGTGCGCATCACGGTGCTGATCGACACGCTCGGCAGGGCGAACATGAGCACCTTCAAGGTGATCAAGTCCACCCATCCATGGCTCACGAGCAGCATGAAGACGGCCGTGGCCAAGTGGAGCTTCGAACCCGCGCAGCTGGCCGGATGCAAGGTGCCCCGGTTGTGGCTGGGAGCCATTACGTCGGGAAAGGCACCGTGAAGCAGTCTGTCAGTCCGACAGTCTGACCCGCGTCGCGCTGCGCGCTCGCTCGTCTGACAGCGGGTCGATCAGCACGACAGTCATGAGCTACACCACCTCGTCATTCGCCACACGACCCAGTGGTGTAGCTCATGACTGAGGGACAGACCGACCCGCTGTCAGACGAGGGCGCCGGCGAAGCCGGCCGCCCGGGTCAGACAGTCAGACTGTCAGACGGTCACTGAATGCGCAGCACGGCTATCCCAATGGGCGTGCCGGGCTGCAGCGCAGCGCCCGACGCCGCATGCAGGTCCAGCACCTGCGTTCCCCCCGGGCTGCCCGCGCTGAGCTTCAATACCATCGCGCCACCGCCGCGCAATGTCGTTGTGGCCTGGAACGCCGTCCCGAAGGTGGCCTGGCGCAATGCCAGCGGTGCCGCAGGCGGCGGGTTCCGGAGTTCGCTGTTGTAGCCCGTGAACACCGCTGGCAGGTTCCAGCTCTGCTCCGTATACGGGGGCGACACGCCCGCGAGATCGTCGGTGGCGAGCATCAGCGTGAACTGTGACAGCAGCTCTGGCCACGACTTTCCACTCGGCGTGGTGACGTTCACCACGCCCTTCGTGGTGACGCTCTGCACGATACCCCGGAGAAAGCTGCCCTCGCTCGTGCCACCATACGTGTCGGTGAGCCAGCGCACGAACATCCAGGAGCTGCCGTAGATGTCGTTGTCGTCCGTACCGCTCAGGATGGTCTTCTGCTCGATGTTCTGGAGATAGTCCGCGAGATAGAGGAAGTGATTTCCCATCACGAAGTTTCCCTGCCCGCACGCCGGCGTCCCGGGTCGTACCTCGCACTCCAGGACGCCGACATACCCCGAGTTCGTGCGCCATCCGTTGCCGTGAATGGCGCGGCCATACAGCTCGCTGGCCACCTGTGCGGTGGCCTCCTCCAGCCACACCTCCTCGTTCATCGCCAGCCGTGGATCGGCGAATCGCTCGGCCAACGCGGTAATGTGCTTCGATTCGTGGATGAGCGTGCTCGGCATGTTGCGGCGCCACTGCGGCCGCCCGTTGAGTGAGGTGCTCGTGGGCGATGTGTCGGTCACGACGCGCGCGTAGAAGATCTCCGCCTGGTTGCTCCCGCTGACCTGCGCGGCGTCCGTCGGGCGGAACAGGTCGCAGGACTGCACGAAGCCGAGCAGGCCCGCGCCCGCGCTGTTCACCCGTGGTGTGAACATCATGATGATCCGGCCGTTCTTGTCCGTGGAATCATCCCATGCGAGCGGATTGCCGAAGTTCGTGACCAGCAACGGGAATGACACGGTCTCGAACTCCTGCGCCAGCGCGATCATGTCCGCATCGATCTTGCCCGCCAGCGTGCTCGCACTGTCTTCCAGCACGATCGTCTTCGGGCCCACGTACACCACGCGCGCCGTGATGACGGGTGATGCCGCCGTCGTGCACGTGTTGTAGTTGAAGTTGATCTTCGTCATGCTGCCGACATCGAGCGGCACGGGCGCCAGCGAGGACGATCGCGATCCCACGCCGAATGCCGCGGCAGCGCGCGGTGCGCGGCGGTTCCGCATGGGCAGGCCGATGTCGCGCACGAGCTGAGCGTCGTGCTCCAGTCGCTGCAGGTGCTCGCGGGCCGCCGCGGTAACCGCGGGATCCATGGCGACATGGCGCACTGGCGGCGCCGGCAGCACGGCAACGCTCCCAGTGACATCACCAGGTGCAAGCCGCGATGCGCTCACGACGGCACCGGACCCCTTCAACTCGAACCCCGCGCTCGCACTGCGGCTGGTGTTGGCATTGAAGACGCTCACGACGTAGGTCCCTGGCGCGGACAGCTCGTTGCAGGCCAGGTTGCCCCCGACGGTCACGAGCATGGTTGCACCAACGCCGAGCGTCCGCGTGGTCGCCACGGTCAGCGTCTGCTTCGCCGTCGCTGTGCCGGCCTGCGTGAACAGACTCACGGTCACCGGCTGGGTCGTGGCGCATGGCAAGCCCGTGGACGCCACTGTCGCAATCACCTGCGTTGCCGTGGCCGAGGTGACGGTGGCGGCGACTCCGGCAACCTGGACGGTGGGCGGAACGGCGCCGCCCACCAGGTTTGCCCCGGTAATGGTCACGGTCGCACCGGGGGTGAGCACCGCTGGCGCAATCGACGCGATCGACGGCGGCGTCGAGCCCACTGGCGGTGCCACCACCACGGCGGACTGGCCCGCAATGCCCTCGCTCGTCGCGGTCACTGTCGTGGTGCCCGCCGCGAGTGCGGCCAGCAAGCCGTTCGCGTCGATGGTGGCAACGCGCGTATCGCTGGAACTCCACGCGACAACCCGCCCGGTGAGTGTCGTGCCGTTCTTGTCCTTGAGCGTGGCGATCAGCGTTGCCGGCTGGCCGGCAATGATGGACGATGGCAACGCAATGCTCACCGTGAGGACGCGCGGCACGATCACGAGAATGGGCGTCGATCCGGTCTTGCCCTCCACCGTTGCCGTGATGGTGGTGGTGCCCGCCGCAAGCGCCGTCACGGTTCCCGATGCATTCACGCTCGCCACGCCAGGCGCCGATGATGTCCAGGTCGCCGTGCGTCCGCTCAGTGCCACCCCGCTCTGGTCCCGGACGTCGAGCGTCACCGGCAGGCTGCTGCCGATCTCCAGCTCTCCCTGCCCGAACGCGATCGTCACCGTCGTCACCACGGGCGGCTTGACGACGGGCGTCGTTGGGACGTCCACTCCGCCCCCACAGGCGGTCACGACCGCGGCGAAGGCAAGCCTGAAGAGCGAAGCGCGAGGGCGCATTGGACGGCCGTTGAAGGGAACCACGCGAGGAATGGCGGCGTGCGAAGGGCGACGTCGTGGAGAATGCTGGCGCGGACGGGGCATGGCAAGACGCGGAAGAAGGGCTATCTTTCGCTACCTCACCCCGTATGGAGACGCAGTTTTGAAGACAGCCACATTCGAGACCAACCGCGGGACGATCACCGCGGAGCTCTACGACACCGACGCGCAGCTGACCGTCGCCAACTTCGAGAAGCTCGCGAACAGCGGATTCTACGACGGCGTGAAGTTCCATCGCGTTATCGCCGACTTCGTGGTGCAGGGCGGCGATCCCTATTCGCGCGACCTCCCCGCGGGTGATGGGCGCGTGGGCACCGGCGGTCCTGGCTGGAAGATCAAGTGCGAAACTGCGGGCAACCCGCGCAAGCACGAGGTGGGCTCGCTGTCCATGGCCCACGCCGGCAAGGATACCGGTGGCAGCCAGTTCTTCATGGTGCTCTCCGAGGACAACACGCGCCACCTCAACGGTGTGCATACCGTATTCGGCAAGATCACGGGCGGCCTGGAT
>JAYVNZ010000087.1:0-4370 GCA_043758185.1 Gemmatimonadaceae bacterium
CATCGAAAAACCATCGGCGGCGTGGCCGCGGAGCTTGCCTTGCTCGACGACATTGGCGTCGCCATGCGCGACGCGTCCATCTGCGGACTCGGCCAGACCGCCTACGCGGTGGTGGAGTCCGCAATCAAGCGGTTGCGACTGTACGAGGCCGTCACGTGAGCGCGTCCATTGAAGCCGGGCAACCATTGGTGCAGCTTGGCAGGCCTCAGCGCACGCCGAGGGCGATTGTGACGCTCACCATAGATGGGCAGGACGTGAGCGTGCCGGAAGGCACCAGCATCCTGGCTGCGTGTTCCGCGCTCGACATCGACATCCCGACGCTGTGCTACCTCGAGACACTGCGGCCGGCGAATGTGTGCCGGCTCTGCGTTGTGGAGGTCGAGGGAGCGCGCGTTCTCGCGCCGGCCTGTTCCAGGGCCGTCGAACCCGGCATGATCGTGCACTCGTCGAGCGAGCGCGTGCGTCACTCACGCAGGTTGGTGCTCGAGATGCTCGCGTCGTCCGTTGACCTCTCTACCACTGACGGCATGGACGCACTCCTGGACGAATACGAGTGTCGACCGGAGCGGTTCGGTCCGCCGGATCCATCGCCGCATGGCACGCGAGACACCGCCATTCCGGGGCATCACGCGGCGCCCGATCCCCGCTATGCCGCCACGGTGCAGCAACCCGTGAAGCTGGACAACAGACTCTACATTCGTGACTACGCCAAGTGTGTGCTCTGCTACAAGTGCGTCCAGGCGTGCGGGCCCGACCACCAGAACACCTTCGCGATCACAGTCGCCGGCAGGGGCTTCGATGCGCGGATCTCCACCGAATTCGCCGTGCCCCTGCCGGAGTCTGCCTGTGTGTACTGCGGCAACTGCATTGCCGTGTGTCCAACTGGTGCGCTCATGGCAAAGGATGAATTCGACATGCGCGCCGCGGGCTCGTGGAACGAGCTCGCGCAAGTGGTGACGGACACCATCTGTCCGTACTGCGGCGTTGGCTGCACCCTCACACTTCACGTGCAGGACGGCGACATTGTGAAGGCCACGTCGCCACTCGAAAACGCCATCACCCTGGGAAACCTCTGCGTGAAGGGCCGGTTCGGGTGGCGGTTCGTGCAGAATCGGTCCGGTGTGCCCGGACCAGCCGTGCCCCCAAACAGCCCTTCATGAGCTTCCCGTCCGACATCGCCATTGCGCAGGCCGCTCGGCCGCGCCCCATCACCGACGTCGCCGCAGACCTGGGCCTCTCTCCCGACGAACTCGATCTCTACGGCAGGTACAAGGCGAAGATTTCGCTCGACGTTGCCGAACGCCCCGTCAGGGGAAGACTCGTGCTCGTGACCGCCATCAGCCCCACGCCAGCCGGAGAGGGCAAGAGCACCGTGAGCGTCGGGCTCGCGCAGGCCATGCGGCGCATTGGTACCAACGCCGTCCTCTGCATCCGCGAGCCGTCGCTCGGCCCGGTGTTCGGCATGAAGGGCGGCGCCGCCGGCGGCGGATACGCGCAAGTCATTCCCATGGAGGACATCAACCTTCACTTCACCGGTGACTTTCACGCCATCTCGAGCGCGCATTCGCTGCTCTCGGCGCTCATGGACAACTCCCTCCAGCACGGCAATCCCACTGGGCTCGACCCCCGACGGATCACCTGGCCGCGCACCATCGACATGAACGATCGCGCGCTGCGCCACGCCACCATCGGACTCGGCGGCGTTGGGGACGGCGTCGTACGCGAGGAGCGGTGGGTCATCATCCCCGCCAGCGAGGTCATGGCCATCGTCTCGCTCGCATCCAGTCGCGCGGACCTCCAGGAGCGACTGGGCCGCATCATCGTGGGCTCAACCGCGGGCGCGCATCGGCACCCTGTCCGGGCGCACGACCTCAAGGCCGATGGCGCCATGGCGATGCTGCTGAAGGACGCCATTCGCCCCAACCTGGTCCAGACCCTGGAGGGGGGACCGGCTTTCGTACATGCCGGCCCGTTCGGCAACATTGCGCACGGATGCAACTCCCTCGTTGCCACGCGCTCCGCGCTCGCACTCGGCGACGTCGTCATCACCGAGGCGGGATTCGGTTCGGACCTGGGCGCCGAGAAGTTCTTCGACATCAAGTGCCGCATGGGCAACCTGAAGCCAGAAGCTGCGGTACTCGTTGCCACTGTGCGTTCGCTCAAGATGCAGGGCGGTGCGCACAAGAAGTCGCTCGCCACCGAAAATCTCGACGCCCTGGCCCTGGGCCTGCCCCACCTCGCACATCACGTCACCAGCGTACAGCAGTTCGGCGTACCAGTGGTGGTCGCATTGAATCGCATCCTTCACGACACCGACGCCGAGCTCCAGATGGTGGCCGACTACGCGGCGATGCTCGGCGTGAAGGTGGTGCTCACGGAGGTCTGGGAAAAAGGTGGCGCGGGCGGTGAGGAGCTGGCTCGCGAAGTCCTGGCCATCCTGGCCGAGGAGAAGGCGGCGTTCGCGCCGTTGTATGACGCAGAACTTCCCATCCGCGACAAGATCGAGGCGATCGTGCGGAAGGTCTACGGGGGTGATGGCGTGGACTATTCACCGGCGGCCGATCGCGCGATCGAGTACCTCACGAGCATCGGACTCGGTGGCACGCCAGTGTGTATTGCCAAGACGCAGTACTCGCTCACCGACGACGCCACTCTGCTGGGCCGGCCAACCGGTTTCCGGATCCAGATCAATGAGGTCTATGGGTCTGCGGGTGCGGGATTCGTGGTGGCAAAGGCAGGCGACATCATGACCATGCCCGGGTTGCCAAAGGTGCCGGCGGCCGAGGGAATGTCGCTTGCGCCCAATGGGGATGTGATGGGTTTGTCCTGAAAGCCATGAGGTTCGCCTGATACTTGCGAGGGAGACGCGTGTTGAAGTCACCGAACTCTCTCCGCGGGTTGATCGTCGTGTCGAATCGAATCGTGTGCGCGTTGGTCTCCGTGGCGTTGTGCGGCTGCGGTGCGAGCGCAACCCTGCCCGTTTCCGCAGGCATTGGCCCGCATCCCGAGCTGCCCGCACCGCATACGTCGCTGATTCCCACCGTCAACGTGGCGACAGCGCGTGGCTGGTCGGGTAACGGCACTCCGGAGGCGGGGAGTGGCTTGCGCGTCGTCGCCTTCGCGCGTGCACTGAATCATCCGCGCTGGCTGTATGTGCTGCCGAACGGCGATGTGCTCGTGGCGGAGACCAGTGGGCCGGAGCGCCCTGATGACGCGAAGGGCATCAAGGGATTCTTCTTCCGGTTGTTCGAGAAGAAGGCGGGAGCTGCAGTTCCTAGTGCCAACCGCATCATGTTGCTTCGCGACAGCGACGGCGACGGTGTTGCGGACACACGAACGGTGTTTCTCTCGAACCTGTATTCGCCGTTTGGCATGACGCTTGTGGGCAATGATCTCTACGTCGCCAACAGCGACGCACTGGTGCGCTTTCCCTATGTCACTGGCCAGACCTCCATCACTGCCGCGGGAACCAGGGTGGTCGCCTTGCCGGCTGGCTCGATCAATCATCACTGGACCAAGAACGTTGTCGCGGCGCCTGGGGGAGACAAGTTGTACGTCGCCGTGGGATCCAACAGCAACGTTGCCGAGAATGGCATGGAGGCCGAGGCGGGGCGTGCTGCCGTGTGGGTGGTGGATGTGAAGACGGGCGCGCATCGTGTGTTCGCGTCGGGCCTGCGCAATCCTGTCGGCATGGCGTGGGAACCGAGTCTTGGTGCCCTGTGGGTTGCGGTGAACGAGCGTGATGAGCTGGGAAGCGACATCGTTCCCGACTACATGACCGCGGTGCACGACGGCGCGTTCTATGGGTGGCCGTACAGTTACTATGGCCAGCACGTGGATGAACGCGTGTCCCCGCAACGTCCTGACATCGTGGCCACGGCTATCGCGCCTGATTACGCATTGGGGGCGCACACCGCGTCACTTGGCCTCGCGTATTCGAAAGGCGACTCGCTGCTGCCGTCGAGCTTTCAGCGTGGCATGTTCGTGGGCCAGCACGGTTCGTGGAACCGCAGCCCGGCCAGCGGCTACAAGGTGATCTTCGTGCCGTTCGTTGCGGGCAGGCCCTCTGGTGAGCCGGTGGATGTGCTCACCGGTTTTCTGGATCGTGGCGGCGATGCGCTCGGGAGGCCGGTGGGCGTGGCGATCGATGCGCGCGGTGCGTTGCTCGTGGCGGACGACGTGGGCGATGCTGTGTGGCGGGTGACCGGAGCGGGCAAGCCGTAGCGTCCTTGCTTCGTGAGATGCAGGAGCCATTAACTGCAACAGCTTTCAACCACAGAGCAGTTGTGTTAGAAATCAAGTGGTGGCGGGCAGGGGTGCCTGCCACCGGGAGCGAGTTTTGAGCATCGCGTTGAGGACGACGAGCAGTT
>JAYVNZ010000088.1:0-42308 GCA_043758185.1 Gemmatimonadaceae bacterium
CTCTCGCATGGAAATGGTGGGGTTTTGTAGTGCCGCACGCGTATCCTCGGCGCATGCGACCCGACACCACAACGAGGAGAGGCCCTGAATGCATATGGCCACGCAAGCAAAGCGGTGGACCTTGGCCGAGCTGCACCGTCTGCCCGACGACGGTAACAAGTACGAGCTCGTCCGCGGCGAGCTGTTCGTGACGCCGACACCGAGTGTCACTCATGAGACGATTCTCGTGCGCCTCACTGATATTCTTGCTCTGTTCGTCGCCGCCAACGACCTCGGCAAGGTCTTTCACCCGCGCGCAGTCGTTCGTTTCGAGGGATCGGAAGTCGAGCCGGATCTCATGGTGCGACGGCCACATCCGGACCTCGACTGGGACGATGCGCCGACGCCCATCCTCGTGGTAGAAGTGCTGTCCGGCGCCACGCGGCGACGTGATCTGGGCGACAAGCGCCAACTTTACATGGCTGCCGGCGTGCCCGAGTACTGGATTGTCGATCCACACGCGAAAAGTGTGCTGGTCGTACGGGCGGGGGAGAGCGATTGCCGCATGGCCACCGAGTTGACGTGGACGCCCACCGGCGCCCGCCAATCGCTGGTGATCGAAGTGTCAACGATCTTCGGTTGACATCCGCGCCGCCTGCCATTGCGCGCTGGCCTCGCGCGCACGAGTCCCGTGTGTTACGGCAATCCGATCGACCCGGCGCTCCGTGATGTCCGCATCAGGAGAGCGAGAACTTCACCCAGTCGTTGCGGATCCCGGCACACCATGAACTCCCACGTTCCTTCGCGGCCCCATCGATTTACGGCCGACACCCATCGCCGCGCCGCCTGATGCTTGGCACGATCTCGTTCGTCCTCTTCACCCTTGATCTCCAGTAGGATGGAGCGCCCATCGATTAGGCGCACGAGGAAGTCCGGGAAATACGCGTGCGCCGTTCCGAGAAACTCGTATGCACCGAGAGTTCCAGATGATCGTTTCGCGCATACGACGCCACAACGGGTGATTGCTCGAGTCGGAACGTCGCGGCCTGCTCCCATGTGTCGGTGTCTGCCACTACCTGATCGATGTGGCTCTTGCGCGTTGGAATGCACGGTCGCACCGTTTTGAAACTGACTCGGCTCGTGTCCCCGATGGGCTGCGATCTGTTCAGGACGGGCAAAAGCCGGTGGCTCGCCATGGGCTTCGTCCGGCTCGATCGCTCCAACGAGACGCTCCACTGTGCGACGCATGTAGGTCTCGAGCCAGCTCGCGTTCCGGAAGCGATCGCACATGGTTCTTGGGAGCATCGTCCGTACTGGCGGCACCAGTTTCGCGGCCCTTGAACGGAATGACGGAGAAGGGAACGCCATACACGTCCACGTACTCCTCTGTCAGCAGTCCTGTCTCGGGATCGGGCGTATAGTCCATGCGTCGAAGCCCGCGCCCCACGACCTGCTCGCAGAGCAACTGGCTTCCGAATGCCCGGAGGCCGAGAATGTGCGTGACGTTGTTGGCGTCCCAGCCCTCGGTGAGCATTTGCACACTGACGACGCAGCGCACGTGCTCGCCTGGCATTCCTGGCTTGCCGACCGTGGCGACAACCTCGCGAAGCAACTCGCCGGCGTCTTTCTTCGACGCTGTCCCTCCAGCCTCCGCTTCCGCCAAGAGCCGCGAGTCGATTCGCAACGTGCGCTTTCGATCCGCGGTGTTGCTGAAATACTCCGGAAAGATCGAGCCCTGACCGTAGATCCTTGTCGTCTTTGGCCTCTTTCCCCGCCGTTTGGGTGTCTCGTCATCCGAGGCGTCATCATCCGGCGTCACTGATGACGCCTCGGCGACCATACCCTGCTCGCCGGAAATACGCGCGTAGAACAGTTCCGCGATGTCCGTATTGTCGCAGACGATGATCAGCACGGGCGGCACGACCTCCTGCCCAGGCCGGGCGGCCGACGTCTGCTCGAAACGCCTCGCCCACTGACTGGCGAGCGTGAGGAGCGCATCCTCCGCCTCGCGCCAGACGATCTCAGGCTTCGGCTTGCCACCGGGAAGCTTCTCACCGGCAGCGAGGTTTGCGGTGATGTGTCGCCACAAGGCGAAGTACTTGGGCTCGGGCCTGCCAGTGGTATCGCTGACGGGTATGCGAGGAATCTTCACGATGCCGCTCTCGATGGCGTCGACGAGTCCGAAGTCGCTCACCAGCCAGGGAAACGGCGAATCTTCGACATAACCGCTGCCGTGCAGATAGAATGGCGTCGCCGAAAGGTCGACGCAGCAGCCAACGCCAACGGCGGAGTTGATTCGGTCGAGACCCGCGATCCAGACGGTCGCTTCTTCGCGCTCCGCGCGCTCGTCCTTGGACAGTTCCTCATTCTCCACTGGTGCCGGCCGATAGGCATGGTGCGCTTCATCGTTGAGCACCATGACGGGACCCCGATCGGCAAGCTCGCCGAGCACGCGCTTCGCAAAGGCCGGATCGGACTCCTCGCCCTTGTTCACCACCGCGTACGTCTTGCCGCCTTCGGCGTGCGGTGACTCGGGAGCAAATGCGTGCCAGTTCGTGACAAGCACTCGTCCTTTCCGGAGTTCCGGAAGGAGCGGCGACGGTACGAGGTCGAAGGCCTCGTAGTAGTTGTCGTCGCGCTCTGGCCGGAGCACCTGGAGGCGCTCCTTGATGGTGAGGTTCGGGCACACGATCAGTGCGGCATTGGCGAATCGGTCGTCGCCAGAGGCGCGGCCGCGATTGCAGAACGTCCACGCGATGAGCATGCCCATGACGACCGTCTTGCCGCTTCCCGTCGCCATCTTGCACCCGTAACGAATCAGCGGTTTCAGGCCCGGTTCGTTCGGCACGTCAGCGAGGGACGCATGCAGGCCCAGCCTGCTCTCCGCGGCAAACGACACGCGTTCCCCACGACGCAAACGCACAAAGTCGTCGAGTGACAGTTCAGGTTTGAACCGCGTCCGTTTCCCGGCCGCGAGTATCTCGCACACGTAGATGACCGTCTCGACTGCTTCGCGCTGGCAGAAGAAGAGCTGCCGGGATCGGTCGATTCGTGTCCAGTGCCGCAGGAGCTGTCGGGTGATGGGAGTGGCGCCTTCCCACTCCGACATGCGCCACCGACGCACGTCGTTGCGTAGCGCGTTCACCAACGGAAGCGGATCGCTCTCCTCCTGCGCGAGGAGTGAGAGCTGACCGCTACTCGTGCGCTGGCTCCTGAACCAGTAATCTGCGCAAGACGATCACTCGTTTGACCGGTGGTTGCGCTGAAAGAGATAAGCCCAGCGTAATTGTGCGCGCCGAACACTTCGTCCAGCAGCGCCCTCACACGATGAAGATTCTCGTCGGAGATCTGGACGAAGATGCTTCCGGTATCAGTGAGCAGCTCGCGGGACAACGAGAGACGATCCCGCAAGTACGCCAGGTACGAATGTACCCCGAGCGTCCACGTATCGCGGTACGCCTTGATCATCTCCGGCTCGCGCGTCAGGTCGGACTACTTCTCCTTGACGTCGCGCTTTGCAACCTCCGTCTGAAAATTGCTCGCGAACTTGATCCCATAGGGCGGGTCCAGATAGATCATCTGCACCTTGCCAGCAAGGTCCTCGCGCTTCGTCAGACTCGCCATCACCTGAAGCGAGTCGCCGAGGATGAGCCGGTTGGCCCAATCAACGTCATGCTGGTAGAACTGCAACGCTTCACGCAGTGGCTGCTGCGGATCCGCAAAGAGGTCGCGCTGCACGTCCTCACGTCTGGCCGTCCTGAGAATGGCCTGTGCGCTCACGCGCTCGTGGATAGCAGCGCGACCGGATCGACGACGAAACCCTTGCTCTCCTGCTTGCCGGCCCACTCCAGCCACGGCTCCCGCTGTCGCAGCGCGCCAGAGATCAGGCGCGCCTCATCCGCGGTGAGCGGCCGATGAGTCGCCGCCGCGAGGAGCTCGGGCAGCGCATCGCTCGCGCCGGTAGGATCGAAACGAAGGACGGGCGGAAGATGCGGATCGTACCCGTACGGAATCTTCGGTGTCTCACGAACGCGACCCTGCGCCGCAAGTCCGGCGGTGGGATTATTCTTGCGCGGGGCGTCGTATCGGTAGTCCGCGACCGGCGCGGCTAAGGCGTCTGGAGTCTTGCGTTTCCGTCCATTGCGCAGGTGCTCGGCTACGTTCACGACGAATCCATTCCGAGTCAGGTGCGCGACCGCCGCCTGCGCGAGGTGATCGCTCGACTCCAGCGCGAGGACGGCTGAACAGTCAATCGCCAGTGTTTATCTCGCGCATTCACGCGGGAAAGATGGCGTCGACCGCCCGCCGAAAGGATGGCGGATCAACGGCGGGAAAGCGGTACAGCTCAGGTTCCATGCGTGCGAACTGCTCGCGTACCTGCGCCCCGCCGATGAGTCCGTGCGCAAGCATCGCGTGAACGTCCGCCAGGTCGCGGGCGTGCCCTCGTTCGATCTTGGCAAGAGCCTGGGCGCAAAAATCGTAGTGCCGAACGGTGACTCGACCAATGCGCGAGATGATCGGGCTACGAAGCTCCCAACCGGGTTCTACGGGGATGAACTGGTCGGGCGACGCAAGTTCGACGTTGAGGTGCAGGCGCTCCTTGAGCGCTGGAATCGCACGCATCATCGCATCGGACTCGGGCCGCATGACGAGATCGATGTCGATCGTGGTCGCACGCCAGCCGACCAGAACCGCGCTCGTTCCACCAACGAGAAAGACATCCACATCCCCGGTCGCCTCGCGCGCGAGCGCGCCCAGGAATGCTTCGATGCGCGCGCGGTCGGCTACCTCGCGCACGCGGCGGCACGCTGAAAACTGACGATGCGGCGGATGAGCGCATTGTAGCGGTTGTGCGCGCCGTCACCGTATTGGGTAGCCAGAAGCGTGTACAACCGAAGCTCGGGCTGCTCGGCACCGGTGGGCACGGAATAGCCCAACGTGCGCAAACGCGGCGCGGCGATGGAGACGAGAAGCGACTCGATCGTCTCGAACCCAGCCGCGATGTCGTCGAGTCCCTTTCCGATCAGCTCGGACCCGGGCAACGTGATGGTGCTCATGACGTGGAGTCTATGCGCGAGTCGCACGCCCTGCCAGCGGTCACTCGTGCCTGAGTGCAACGACAGGGTCCATTTTTGCCGCGCGTACCGCGGGCAGCATACCGAATATCACGCCTGTAACCGCACTGATGCTGAGGGCAGCGGCAACGCTGTTCCACGACGTCGATGCGGGAATGGCGGGCCACGCGGTCCGTACGCCGATGGCCAAAAGGATGCCCAGAACAAGACCCACCGACGCACCGATGCCTGTCAGCGTCACCGCCTCCACGAGGAACTGCCACAGGATGACCCATCGCGTGGCACCGAGCGCCTTCCGCACCCCGATCTCCCGCGTGCGTTCCGTGACGGAGATCATCATGATGGCGACCACACCTACGCCACCCACGAGGAGCCCCACCGACGACAGGGCGAGGCCCACCACGAAGAACGTGCCGAACAGCTTGTTGTAGATGGCCCACAACCGGTCCTGCGTCACGATGTCGAAGTTGTTGGGCTGGCCAGGCCGCAGCCCGCGCTTGCCGCGCAGCGACGCGGTCACGTCGTCCACCGCATCTTCCACGCTCACGCCAGACAGCGGTTTCACGATGAGGTTGTTGCCGCGCACCCACAGGTTGAGGTGCCGCCGCGCGGTCTCGAAGGGAACGATGGCTTTCGGCGAGTCACCGCCGCCGGCTGACGTGGGTGTCCCCATCGGACTTGCCGTGTAGTGGTAGAAGCCGATGACCTTGAACTGCACGCCATCGATGAGAATCTCCTTGTCGATGGGGTCCGACTGGCCGAACAGCGTCTCCGACATCTTGTCGTTCACCAGCACCACCTTCGCCCCGGCCGCATTTTCAGCGTAGGTGAAGTTGCGGCCGGGATAGATGTCGCCGCCGTCCACGTCGGTCCAGTTGGGCGTGTACACCTCCATGCCCGCGTTCATCAGCTTGTCCTTGTAGCGGAACTTCGCGCCGGTACCGACGTGCGCCGTGACCGCGCGAATCGTCGACAGGCGCTCGAGCGCTGCCACTTCGTCCAGCGTGATCGCGGGATTGCGGCGTTCGGGACAGGTCTCCACAGTGCCGTCGCAGGAAGTGAAGCCACCAACTGGCCGGCGATAGACATAGAAGGAGGTGGGGCCGGCGGCTTCGAGGTCGCGTCGAAACGACTCGTTGATTCCGCGCACCACGGACGACATGGCGACAACCACGAACACGCCAAGCGCGACGCCCATGATCGTGAGTCCGGCGCGCGCCTTGTTGGCACGCAGTGCCTCGATGGCAATGGTGACGCCCTCGAACACCTGCGTGAACGGACTGAGGATGCGCATTCCCTATTCCTGCCGCAGCGCGTCGATGGGGTCGAGGCGCGACGCCTTTCGGGCTGGCATCACGCCGGACACGATGCCCACCACGGTCCCCAGCAGGGTTGCCGCCACGAGCGACCAGGGCGCGACGGCGGCGGGCAGCGGCGTGTTCCACGCGATGATGCGCGCGCCGAGGATGCCGAGCCCGATGCCGAGCAGCGCGCCGACGGTGCTGAGCGTCGCTGCCTCGACGAGGAATTGCCGCAGGATGTCCCTGCGCCGAGCGCCGAGCGCCTTGCGGATGCCGATCTCACGCGTGCGCTCCGCGACCGCCACGAGCATGATGTTCATGATGACCATGCCACCCACGACGAGCCCGATGGCGGGAAGCGCAGTCCCGGCAATCGTCATCACCTTCTCGATCTGCTTGAACGACTGCAAGGCCGATTCGGAAGTCTCCATCACGAAGTTGTCCGGCGTTGCCGGACGCAGGCCCCGTTGGCCGCGAAGGACCTCGCGCACGGTTTCCATGGCGTCGCGCATCATGAGGTCGTTGGGCGCCTGGACCATGAGGCCGTCGATGTCGCCACGCGGGTTGGTAAGGCGGTGCAGGGGAGAGTTGAACGGCGCGAATGCGGTCTTGTCGAGCGACTGGCCGAAGAGGCTCCCCTGGTGCTCGATCACGCCAATGACCTGGTACGGAATGCCTCCGATGCGTAGCTCGCGACCCACGGCTGTCAGTCCTGGAAAGAAGAACTTCGCCACTTCGTCACCGATCACGACGACGGGGTTCCCGAGTTCCGCTTCCTGGGTCGTGAAGATGCGTCCGCTCGAGAGATCATATTTCTTGATCGTGAAATAGTCACCCTCCACGGCGTGGGCCTCGACCTGGCGCGGTCGCGCATGGGTGCTGGTGGCCCAGAGCGTCTCCTGGCTCTCCACGGCGTAGTGAGTGCCGGCGGGCAGGTTGGCGCGGATCCTGGCAATGTCGCGGTGATACACCCGCGGTCGTCGCTGCCACTCGAGCCACTGCTCCTCCGTGGTGTTGTTGCCGAACCAGGGGAAGCGTCGCAGCGTGAAGGTGTTCGCGCCGAGCATGCGGCCGGCGAAATCCTCCTCCACGTACTTGCTCATGCCCGTCACGATCGAGACGACGGCAATGAGGAACATCACGCCAATCATCACGCCGAGCAGGGTAAAGAAGCTCTTCAGCTTCTGCACGCGAATCTGTTGGAGGGCGAGTATGACGGCTTCGAAGAAGGGCATGGTGGCCGAGAGAAGGGGGTGCGGACCTCTACGGAGTGTCACGGCGGAAAGTGTCGGTCTCGAGGTGCGGACCCGGTTCGGGTTGCAGGGGAGGAGCCTGTCTGAAGGGCGCCCGTTCCGGTAGACTTGGGTCGCCCGGATCGCCAACCCGCATCGAGGTGCCCCTATCCCGAGAGCTTCGAGAAGCATTGCGACCGTCCGGCGTATCGCGGGCCCGTTGCTGATCCTCGTGCTGGGGTGCGAGGGAGCAGGGCATTCGGCGGCCGCCCCTCTACCGCCCGAGACGCCGTCCCCGTTGTTCCGGAACGTGGCGACAACCACTGCCTACGCGGGAGATGCCGCGTGCGCGTCGTGCCACCAGCAGGAGTCGGCCGCGTACCGGCAGAATGCGATGTCACAGTCATTCCATCGCTGGACGCAGGCCACGCGTATCGAGACGACACTGGCCCAGCCCAGACACAGCGTGCAGTCCGGCTTCGACTATACGGTGGTGGAGGAAGGGCATCAGCTGTATCAGGTGGAGTCCCGCGAGGGGCCAACAGGGGCCCGCGTGCACGAACTTCGGCGACGCATCGATTACGTGATGGGGAGCGGCGCGGTGGCGCGTTCCTACTTCACGGCGGAGAACGGCCGGCTCTTCCAGTTGCCGCTCACGTGGTATCGTGAGCGGGGATGGGATTTCAGCCCAGGCTACGAGCACACAAATGGTCGCTTCGATCGCGTGATGCCGGACCGCTGCATTGCCTGCCACTCGAGCTACCCCGAAGCGGCGCCGAATCTCGAGGGGAAGTACACCACGCTGCGCGAGGGCATCGGCTGCGAGCGATGCCACGGGCCCGGCGCGCTCCACGTGTCGGAACGGCGGGCAGGCACGAAGCGCACCGGGGGTGCGTATGACAACAGCATCGTCAACCCGGCGCGCCTCCCGCTCCAGCGGCGCGTCGACGTCTGCGAGCAGTGCCACGTGCATACGTCCGTGTCGGTGCTGCGGGAGGGCAAGACCGCGTTCAGCTACCTGGCGTCGCAACTGGTCCGCGATCAGTGGGCATTCTTCCGGGTGTCGGGCAGCATCGACATTGTGTCGCACGCGGACCGGCTGGGGCAGAGCAAGTGCTTCCTGGCCACGCGCACCGCAGCGCGGCCGCTCGAGTGCGCGTCATGCCATAATCCGCACGAGCCCGCACCGGACGTGCGCACGCGGAACCAGCCCTGCCTCGGATGCCATTCCAGTACGCTCCTGCGGCAGCGACTGGAACGCTCGCCGTCGCGCGCGGCGCACCTTCCCACAAGCGACTGCGTGACCTGCCACATGCCGCGCGTACAGGAGCGTGCAGTGCACGGAGCCTTCACGGAGCACTGGATCCGCATTCCGCAGCCTGGTGCGGACCGCCCGTCGCCCAAGCCATATGCGGACGGACCCATCGAGCCGTACTACGAGCGTGACAGGAGTGGATCGGACGCCAAGGTGTACCAGGGCATGGGCGAAATCGTGTACGCCACACTGTCCAACGATCGCCGCGTGCTGGCCGACGGCGTTGCCGCGCTCGATTCGGCGCTCGGCGGGAATACGACTCGCGCTGATGCCCAGTTCCTGCTCGGCGTAGCCAACCAGCAACTGGGCTTGACGGACGACGCCATCCGGGCGCTCGAACAGTCCGTGCGCGCGGATTCGAGCAAGCCCGAGCCGCTGCGCGCCCTGGCGCAGGCATACCAGCACGCGGGACGCCCCGCCGCGGAGATCTACCGGCTCTATGAGCGTGCACTTCGGTTGCAGCCGGCACTGGCGTGGATGCGCTCCGAGTACGCGGACTATCTCCAGGCGCAGGGGCGTACCCCGGATGCTATTCGCGCATATCGCGCAGCGCTCGCCGAACAGCCGAGTCTGTCGGTGGGCTGGTTCAACCTCGGCACCACGCTGATGGCGGACAATCGCGGGCGTGAGTCGGCAGGCGCGTTTCGGCGTGCCGTTGCTCTCGATCCTTCCCTTGCGCAGGGAGTGGCGACGTTGGTGCAAGCGCGCTCGCGCGCGCCTGGCGCAGTCAGCGTGCGGCGTCTCGCATCACCGTTGTCGGCGCTGCCGCTCGACCTCCAGCATTCGGGCGCCGTTCAGGTGGTGGTGGATTCCCTCCCCGGTGGAGCAGGGCTCCAGTTCGTCGGTGCAGGGTCCCGTGCTGCGGTGGACATCGAGCTTCCTGATGGCTCGGCAGTGCGCTCCCTGCAAACGGGCGCGAACGGAACGGTGCAGTGGAACTTGCGTACCGACGCCGGCGTGCCGGTCGCGGGCGGCCTGTATCGCGTGCGAGTTCGCAGCATGAACGCGGGTGGTCGCCCGGCGCCCATGCAACTGCTATACGTCGGGGTGGTGCGTTAGCGACGGTCGGTCAGTCTGACAGTCTGACCCGCCGGCTGCTGCGCAGCGGCTCGTCTGACAGCGGGTCAACAACTTTGTCTATCAGCTAATTGCTACACAACCTTGTCGCGCGGTGGAGCGACCCGGTGGTGTAGATCATGACTGAACGGCTGAGCGACCCGCCGTCAGACTGTCAGACTGTCAGACCGAAAGACCGCGCGCAAGCGCGTCCCTCACTCCTACCGCAAGGCCGCCACCGGACATACCGTGGGAAAGTGTCAGGGGACGGCGTGTCGTTCAGTCTGACAGTCGGACCCGCCGGCTGCTGCGCAGCGGCTCGTCTGACAGCGGGTCAACGGACTGGTCCCTCAGCGATGTGCTACACCGCCCGGTCGCGTGGCGGAGCGACCCGGTGGTGCAGATCATGACCGAAGTACTGAGCGACCCGCCGTCAGACTGTCAGACTGTCAGACTGTCAGACTGTCAGACTGTCCGACTCACGAGGGACGTCGAAGACGTCACTCGTAGCGCAGCGCGGTCACGGGGTCCAGCTTCGCCGCTTTCGCTGCCGGCAGCATGCCGAACAGCACTCCCGTAAAGCAGCTGGAGACCAGCGCCGCCACCACGGCCAGGGGAGGCACGCTCGCGGCCACCGGGGTCAACGACTTGATGGCGAACGCGCCAAGTGCGCCGAGCACCAGCCCGATCACCGCCCCGATACCGGTGAGGGTCACCGCTTCCACGAGGAATTGCCACAGGATGGTGCCTCGGGTTGCGCCGAGTGCCTTCCGCACGCCGATCTCGCGCGTGCGTTCTGTCACGGAGATCATCATGATCGCGATCACTCCCACTCCACCCACGATCAGCCCGACGCCGGACAACACCAGCATGACGAGGAAGAAGGCGCCGAAGATCTTGTTGTAGACCTCGAACAGCTGATCCTGCGTCACGATCGCGAAGTCGTTGTCGGCGGCGGGGCGCAGCCCGTGTCGCGCGCGCATCGCCGCAATCACGTCATCGATGGTCTGGGCGCGCGTCGAGTTTGCTGCCGGAACGACCGACACCCAGATGAAATCGTACGAGGCGCGCAGGTGCTTGCGCGCGGCCTCGATGGGGACGATTGCCTTGGGGCTGTCGCCACCGCCAAGGAAACTGGCCTTGTAATGGTACAGGCCGAGGACGTGAAAGGGCTCGCCTCCAATGTTGATCGTCTTGTCGACCGGGTCAGACTCGCCGAAGAGCTGCTTCGCCATTTCCTCGTTCACGATGGCCACGCGATCGCCGGCTGTTGCCTCGGCCGCCGTGAAATTGCGACCGGGATAGAGGTCGCCGCCGCCGTCGATTTGCTGCCAGTTGCCCGTGTAGCCATCCACCGTGGCAGCCGAAATACGCTTGTCGCGGTACGACACCGTGTTCGATGTCTGTAGTTGTGCCCCGGCCGTTCGCACACTCGGGAGCTGGCCCAATGCCGTGACATCCGACAGCGACAGCGGAGGATTCCTCCGCCACTTGCACGTGGCGTCGGTGCCGTCGCAATTCTCGAACGTGATTGGAAACCGCGACAGCGAGAACGTTGTGGGACCGGCGCTCTCGAAGTCCCTCGCCACGCTGTCGTTGATGCCGTGAATCGCCGCCGAAATGAGGACGACGACGAACACGCCGACCGCAATGCCGAGGATGGTGAGACCCGCCCGTACCTTGTTCGCACGAATGGAATCGAGTGCGATGGTCACGCCTTCCTTCATGCCGAACAGGCGTTGCGCGAAGAGTGAGGAGGCTGACATGCTACTCCTGCCTCAGCGCGTCGATGGGATCGAGCCGGGAGGCCCGGCTGGCTGGGTAGACGCCGGCGATGATGCCCACCCCGGCGCCAATCGAGATGCCGACCACCACGGACCAGAGCTCCACCGCAGCCGGCAGCGGGCTGAGGGCGGCGATGATCTTGGCAAATGCAAACCCCGTTGCCACGCCGAGTGCCGCACCGACCGTGCTGAGCGTGGCGCTCTCCACGAGGAATTGTGACATGATGTCCCGACGCTTTGCACCCAGCGCCTTCCGGATCCCGATTTCACGCGTGCGCTCGGCAACCGCCACGAGCATGATGTTCATGATCACGATGGCGCCGACAATCAGGCCGATGGCCGGCAGCGCAACGCCGGCCATCACGAGGTATCCCTTGATCTTCGTCCAGAAGGCGAGCGCGGACTCCGATGTCTGCAGCTCGAAGTTGTCCTTCTGGTTGGGGCGCAGATGCCGCCGCACGCGCATGACCTCGCGCACGTTCTCCATCATCGCGGTCATGCCGGTGCTGCTCGGCGCCTGGATGATCATCGAGTTGATCACGCCATGCATGTTCACCACGTGATTCAGCGGCGACGTGTGCGGCGCGATGATGAACTGGTCAAAGGACTGGCCGAATGCGCTGCCCTGCGGCTCCATTACCCCCACGATGCTGTAGGGGAGCCCCTTCACGATGAGCTCACGCCCGACAGGCTCCAGCCCGGCGAAATAGTACGTTGCCACATCCTGGCCGATCACGATGGAGTTGTTGCCGTGTGTGTACTCCTGCTGGCTGAACAAGCGTCCCTTCACGGGCGCCATGCGCTTGATGTCGAAGTAGTCGCTCGTGACCGTGAACACGCGAAGCGGCTTCGGCTTCAGCTGGTACTTCGACTCGGCGCGCTGGTTGCCGAGGCCCACCGCCGCCCACCGCACATCGGCCGGAAGGACGGCGGCCACCGCCGGTACGTCCTCCTCACGAAGCGGTGGTCGGCGCCTCAGCTCCCGGCGGTGTTCCTCGGAATTCTCCCCGATGTTGATGCTCGGCCGCTGTCGCAGCTCGAACGAGTTGATCGCCATGATCTTGCCCACGAGCTCATCGCTCATGTAGCGGTTCATGCCGCCCACGATGGACACCACCGCGATGAGGAACGTGACTCCGATCATGACGCCCAGCAGGGTGAAGAAGCTCTTCAGCTTCTGCACCCAGATGGTCTGGAGCGCCAGTCGTACCGCTTCGAAAAAGGGCACCGGGAACCTTGGTCTGACAGTCTGACGGTCTGACAGTCGGACAGCGGGTCGCACTGCTGTCGCTCAGTCATGAAGATACACAACCGGGTCGCTACACCGAGCGACCCCGTCGTGTAGATAATGCTGTCCGACCAGTCGGTTGACCCGCTGTCAGACGAGCCGCCGCGCAGCGGCCGGCGGGTCAGACTGTCAGACTGACTGACGCGAAAGATCCGGAGCCGCTATGCCGAGCTTCTCGACGAACGACGACTGCCTGTCGTCGCTCGAGACGAGTCCGTCGCGCAGCACCACGATGCGCCGCGCATGCGCGGCGATGTCCGGCTCATGCGTCACCATGATCACCGTCTGGCCCTGCTCGGCCAGCCCCTCGAAGACCCGCATGATCTCCTCGGACGTGTTCGAATCCAGGTTGCCGGTGGGTTCGTCAGCGAGCAGGATGGACGGGTTGTTCACCAGCGCGCGCGCGATTGCCACACGCTGCCGCTGCCCTCCGGAGAGCTCGTTGGGGCGGTGGTCCATGCGCGCGCCCAGTTGCACACGCTCGAGCGCTTCCTTCGCGCGACGCTTGCGCTCGTCCGCAGCCACGCCGGCGTACACCAGGGGCAACTCCACGTTGTGCAGGGCCGTGGCGCGGGGCAGGAGGTTGAAGGTCTGGAAGACGAACCCGATCTCCTTGTTGCGCACGCGGGCAAGCGCGTCGTCACTCATCTTCGAGACCTGCGTGCCATTCAGCCAGTACTCACCGGCGTTGGGCGTATCGAGGCAGCCGATCACGTTCATCAGTGTCGACTTGCCCGATCCCGATGGGCCCATGATGGCGACGTACTCGTTGCGCTGGATGGCGAGGTCCACCCCGCGCAGTGCCCGCACGATCTCGCCCCCCATGTCGTACTCGCGCTTGATGCCGCGGGTGACGATGACCCACTCCTTGTCCGGTGCCGCACCCTCTGCCGCGACCACCGCCAGCCGCTCGGCAGTCATGCCGAGTGGGGCTTCCACTGTCACGTTGCTCACGATTTTGCCGCCGCTGCCGGCTTCTTGGGGTCCACCTTCGTTTCGCGAACCATGGCGCCATCCTTGAGCTCGCGGATCGCCTGATAGGTGCCGGCGACGATCTTGTCGCCCGACTTCAGCCCGCTGAGCACCTCGAAATGCTTCTCTCCGGCGATCCCTACCTTTACGGGGCGGAAGGTCACTTTGTTGTCCTTGCCCACCACGAATACCCCTTCCACGTCCTTCTTGCCAACTTCCTTCTTGGGGCGAGCCTTGCCCAGGCCCACCGAAGTGTCGCCCTTGGTGAGCGCCTCGTTCTCCCGCACCGTCAGCGCGATGATGGGGATCGACAGCACGTGCTTCCTGCTGTCGGTGATGATCTTTGCCGTTGCGGAAAAGTCCGGGCGCGTCTCGGCAGGCGTGTTCACGAGCTGGATGGTGACTTCGTAATCCACTGCCTGGTCCGCGCTCGAACCGGAGGCAGCGCTCTTCACGGCGCTGTTCGAGATCTTCGTGACGCGGCCCATGAACGTGGTATCGGGAAAGGCATCGATCTGGATGACGGCCGAGTCGCCGAGCGCAATGCGCGCGACGTCGGTTTCGTCCACCTTCACCTTGGTTTCCAGCACGCTCATGTCGGCGATGGTGAGCAGCGTGGCGGCGTCCTTGTTCATGGTGCCCTGGATGGCCGTCTCGCCGTTCTCCACCACCAGGCGCGTCACGCGTCCCGACATGGGGGCGTAGATCGACGTCTTGCCGAGGGCGCTCTGTGCGTCACGCAGCGAGGCGCTGGACTGGTCGACCGAATGACGCGCAGACTCGTACACGGCCTTGTTCACGTCCACCGTGGTGCGCAACTGCTCCATCTGTTCGTCGGAGATGAGTTGCGGGTTGGTTTTCTTGATGGACGACATGCGGTCGAGGCTCTTCTGCGCCTGGGACAGGTTGGCGACGGCCTGCGCCATTTGCGCGCGGCTCGACGCCACCACCGCCTGCATGCGCTGCACGTTCGCCTCGGCCTGCTGGGCGTCGATCTGGAGCAGGAACTGGCCCTTGGTGACCATCTGTCCTTCCTTCACCGACAGCTTCACGATCTTGCCCGAGATGTCGGAACTGAGGTCCACCTTGGTCTGCGGCCGTACCTGGCCGCTGGCCGTGACCGAAGCCACGAGGTCGCGGGCCTGCACCTGCTCCATGCGGACGTCAACGGCCTTGTCCCGCCGCTTCATGGCGGTGAGGGCGCCCACCGCCACCAGAACGAGGATGATCCCGCCAAATACGGAAAACTTCACACGCTTGCTCATATTGGATCTCTCGTGGGGAGGTACTAGCGAAGGGGATGTCCAACCGCGTTTTCCAGCGCGGCGAAAGCCTTGTGGTAATCGTAGACCGCGTTCACGCGGTCAATCAGCGCCTGCTCATAGCTGCCACGGGAGGTGACCACATCGAGGAACGTCGAGGCTCCCACCTTGTAGCGCTCCTCGGCGAACGAGAGTTCCTCCTTGGCTTTCAACGCGATCTGCTCCTGAAGGGCAACGGTCCGGATCGACGTCTGCAGCGTGCGGTACCACTGGGTGATTTCCGCGGTGATCGCGAGATCCCGGGCCCGCATGTTGTATACGGCATCCTCCTTGTCCACCTGGGCGCGCTGCACACGCTCCTCGCGACCGAAGTTGTCGAACAGGGGCAGCGAAAGGGAGGCGGTGAGTGCCACCGGCGACCGGTTGAATCGGAAGGGAAACTGGCTGTTTTGGGAGCGGATGGCATCGGCCTGCGCCTGCGTGAACTGGTACCGTGCACCGTTGCAATTGCCGCTCGGCAGGCCCACCCGGGTCCGGATGGAATCCTGCTGAAGGCAGCCCACCTGTGCGCCGAATACCTGGGCCTGCGCGATGCCCACGAGGTAATCGCTGTTCGTGTACTGGTAGGAGTTGCCTCCCAAGCCGGTACTGAGAGAGAGCGTTGGTGTGTAGGCCGCCCGCGCGACCGACACATTGAGGTCGGCGGACCGATCTCGGGCACGCAGCGCAACGATCGCAGGATTCTGCCGCCGTCCATCGTCGAGCAGGGCCGCGAGGGTGAAGTTGGGCGCCGTGATGGGGAAGTCGGTCACGAGCAGCACGCTGTCAGGCTGCTCGAGCCCCATCTGCTGGTAGAGCCTCGATTTCTCGATGTCGACGTTGTTGCGCGCACTCAGCAACGCCACCTGCGACTGGCCGAGGGCCACTTCGGCGCGACGGATGTCGAGCGACGTGCCAGAGCCCACCGCCATCTTGGCCTTCGCCAGGTCGAGCTGTGCCTGCGCCGTCTTCACGAGCGTGTCCTGGAGCGCGGAACGCGCCTGCGACTGAAGCACCGTGAGATACTGCGTGGTCACGTTGGCGCGGAGCTGCTCGGCGGAGCCGGTGATGTCGGCCTCCACCGCATCACGATTGGCGCGCGCGGCCTTCGGCGTGAGAAAGGTGGACTTGTTCACCCGGTAGCTGAGCCCGACGCTGTACCCCGACTGCAGCGTCGGCGAGCTGTTGCTGAACGATTGTCCGCTGAAGACCTGCTGGCCAGCCTGCTGATAGCGGCTGCTGAAGGATGCGTCGGCAGACGGAAGCATCGCACCGCGTGCGCTCCGGATCGCGGCATCGGCTGTGCGCCGCGCGGTGGACTGCGCCAGGTAGGTCGGATTGTTGCGCCGGGCGAGCGTGATCGCGTCGTCCAGGGTGAGCTTGGAGCTGGTGGGGAGCGTACCGCTCTGGGCTCCGGCCCTGGGAGCGGCAGCGGCAACGACGAGCGCGAACACCAGAGTACGCATGGGCGGGAACATCCTGTGAGTTGGTTCAGCGGACCGTACGAGGGGCCTGCGCAGAGGTTTCAACACCTGGTCGAACGGTCTGACGGTCTGACCCAGCGGCGGGCTTCGCCCGCGCTTCGTCTGGCAGCGGGTCAACTGACTGGTCTGTAAGCCATGATCTACACAACCGGGTCTCGTGGCGCACGACCCCTCTGTGTAGATCGTGACTGTCGTGCGGAACGACCCGCTGTCAGACTGTCAGACTGTCAGACAGTCAGACTGCCCGGTGCGTCGGTCAGTCACGGTCACGCCGTATCATCAGGTCCCGGTGCGACGAAGACGCGCGCGCGCACGCGGTCCCGGATGTGCGCGTAGATGGCGGCGCCCTTCGCCGCCGTTGCCAGTGTGGGGCGGCCGATGGAGCCTGAACTGCCCTGCGGTATTTTCAGCCATCCACGGCGGTATCGCCGGAGCTCGTCCCGCGACATCATATAGTCTTCCGCGAGATCCATGCGGACCATGTGCGGCGCGATGAACAGCAACAGCGACGTATCCACTTCATCGCCATGCATGGGTTCTCCCTGGCCCTCGAGGAACGGATGCAGATCGACGGCAAAGATATCCACCACCCGCACGCGCGCCCGCGTGGTGATCACCGTGGCCAGTGCTTCCTGGTGGGGATCATGCTCGTGCGCGGTGAGTAGAATGAATTCCTTCACTCCGGTGGATTCCCACGTGTCGAGCAGGTCATTCAGCATGCGGTGCAGGGTCTTCTTGCGAATCGATGCATTGCCGGCGAAGCCGCGCTCCGTGTCGACGTTGACGCCGTACTCGATGGTGGGTGCACGGAGGATCTGGAATTCCGCGGACAGGTCGTCGCACAGGTGCTCGACGATGATGGTGTCTGCTCCGAGGGGAAGGTGGCGACCGTGCTGCTCGCAGGTGCCCACGGGCACGATGAGGCGCCCTTCGTGCGCGAGCAGCTCGGCGATCTCGTCCGGACGCATTTCCTTTATGCGCCGCGGGATCGCGGTGCTGGACGCCGTCGTCCCGGCGATTTCTGGTATGGAGTAAGTCATCCTGACCAACACGGAAAAACGGTTGCTGCCTGCTGCGGGTGCGCGCGCGCTGCTCGCGCCAGCGGCCATCGCAGTGGCAGTGCTCGCCGCCAGCGGATGGCTCGCAGAGCCTCGCGTAGGTTATCTCGCGGCGTGCGTCCTCGCCACCGCGGGCAGTGCGCTTGCCCTGCGCTGGAATGCCCGGGGCCCGACGCGTGGAACGCTGGCCCTCGCGGTGGCCGCCCTCGCTGTCGTCACACTTGTGGGCGGCCGCGCCCAATGGCGACTCGCGCGATTCACTCGGGCACCCGCCGAAGTGGGGAGTGCGGAAGCCGCCGCGCAGCGTGCCCGTCTGGCGCGCGCAGTGGATGCGGAGTTGAAAACGCTCCGTCAGGTTATCGCCCAGGCGCGACACGCGCCGCCCGAGCCGCGCGCGGCCAATGCAGCGCTCGAGCGCGAGTTGCGAGACACGGAGCACCGTGCCGTGCTGGTGTATCGGGGTGATTCGCTCTCCGCATGGGCCGGCACGCTGCACGCAGACCCGCGGGCGCTGCGCGGTCCCAGCGGCGTGGCGCAAACACCATTCGGTCTCACGCTGTACGTGGTGTCGGACAGCGCATCCGTGAGGGTGCTCGCTGCGTCGCTCCTGTATGCCGATTCACCCGCTGACCACCTGACCCGCGGCTTGGCGCAACGCCTTGCCAGCGGCGACGTCACAGAGGGCTTCGCCATTGTGCCGCCCTCCGACAGCGTCGCGGCCGGCGAACTCCGGTACCTGGATGGCGCGCACGCGCTGTTCTCAGCGAGGGCGTTGGTCCCGTCCGTGGAGGAAGTGCGATTCCGGCTGCTCGAGCGGGCGCGCGTGCGCGTGGGTATCGCCCTCTCCATTGCGCTGCTGGCATTCCTGGTCGCCGCGGCGCGTCGCGAGGGCGGAGTGCTGTCGGTGATCGCCGGTTCGCTCGTAGTGCTCCGGTGCATTGCCGTGGTGCGGCTGAGCGAATTCTCAACGCGATCGCAGCTGTTCGATCCGTCGGTCTACTACCTGGACGGGGGGCGTGCCTACACCGCCAATTCGGCCGCCCTCGGGTTGACGGCAGCGACGGTGCTCCTGCTGGTGCTCCTTGCGAAGCGGCGCATTGGCGAGCGGTTGCCGCGTGCACTCGCTGTTGCTGTCGCGCTCAGCACCATCCTTGTCGGGCCGTTCGCGCTGCGGGCGCTTGCGGGCGGCATCCGCCCTCCCGGCGACGCGGGAAGCGGCTCACTCTGGCTCATCTGGAGCATACCGCTTTGCCTGGCGGCCACCGCCCTGCTGGTGCTGGCCAGCTGGGGAGGACGCCGCGCGCTGGGAGGGCACCGTGGTGCGCCGATCTGGGGTGGACCGCTGGTCGCGCTTCTTTCGGCCATGCTCGCTCCGCTGGAATGGCAGGCGCCGGGACAATGGCCGCAATGGTTTACCCTGCTCTGGGTCGTTGCGGTGGCCGCTGTGGTGTTTGCGCGCCCTTCGCGCCGGGCGCTGCTTGCGTCTGGCACAGTAGCGGCCCTGGCCGCAACATCCGTGGTCTGGGGTAGTGCGTCGCGCGGCCGCGTGGAGCTGGCGGAGCGCGACGTACGTGGCCTCGACGCCCCCGATGTCTATGGCGTCGCGCTCGGGGAGCGGCTCGCGAGGGCACTGGTGGGCCGAGAGCTTCCGCGCACGCAACAGGACCTGCTGGCGCGCTATGTGACGTCCGACTTGCCGGCGTCGGGATACCCCGTTGCGCTGATGTCGTGGCAGGGCGGGAAGTTGCTGGCGCTGTTCGCCTCTGCGCCCTTCGTGCCGGCGTTCGACACCGTCGGGTTGTCCGCCGTGGCAGCGCAGGCCGTCGGGCGCACGGTAGAGAGTGCGTCGAACGCAGGCCTTTACGGCACCCGCACCATCGCGGTGCCGATGGCCGGCGGCGCCGTCACCATCGTCGTCGCGCCCAGGACACGACTCATCGGGACAGATACCTATGCACGCTGGTTCGGCCTCGACAGGTCGGGAACCAACGAGCCGCTGTACAGTGTACAGGTGGCCGGGGATTCCGTTGGCCAGCGTGACGCCATTCAGTGGCGTCGCATCGGCACCGAGCTGCACGGCGACTGGCCGTTGGCGGGCGGGATGGGACCTGCGCGCGCGCATGTCGAAGTGGATCTCCGCGCACTGGACACCATCGTGCCGCGCGGCGGTCTGCTGGTGCTCGCTGACCTTGCGGTGGTCGCATTGATCTGGCTGGCGGGCGCCGTGGCCGATGGCAGGGTTGGGCGCTGGCTTCGGCTCCAGCGGCGCACCGCGCGGAGCTATCGCGCACGACTGTCCATTGCGCTGTTCCTTTTCTTTCTCGTACCCGCCGCGGCATTCGCACTCTGGTCGTGGCGCCAGCTGGTGGACGACGCGCAGGCCTCGCGGCGCCTGTTGGTGACGGAGACCATGCGAGCGTTCTCGGGCGATCCCGAACAGCCGGACGTCCTGCGCGCCGAGGCTCGGCGGCTGGACACCAAGCTGCTGGTGTATCGGTCCGGTGTGCTGATTGCCGCCAGCGATTCCACGTTTGCGGATCTTGCGCCCATGGGCCACCTGCTGCGGCCCAAAGTGGCGCTCGGCATCGACGTATCGGATGAGGTGACCGCCACGGGGTCCGAGCGGCTCGGGAGCACGACGGGAATGCTCGGTTACCGCGCGTTGCCTGGCAGTCATGGCATGCTGGTGCTGGCGGCGCCGGCCCGCGTGGACGACCTGCTGCTCGAACGGCGCCGCCGAGACCTCAGCGTCCTGGTGCTCTTCGCGACCGCACTGGGTGCGGCGGCTGCGCTGTGGTTGAGTGCGGTGGCGGCCAGGCAATTGGCGCGGCCGATCGGGGCGCTTCGGGAGGCGGCGCGTGCCGTAGCGCGCGGCGAGAATGACGTCACGCTCGACGGCAACACTGTGAGCGAATTCCTGCCGGTGTTCAGTGCCTTCCGCGCAATGGCGCACGATCTGGGGGCCAGCCGCGCGGATCTTCTGGAGGCACAGCGCCGCACCGCCGCGGTGCTGCGCACCGTGGCGAGTGGCGTGATTGCGGTGGACGAGACGGGTCGCGTGATCCTGGCGAATCCGCGTGCGGATGCGCTACTGGCGAGTGTGCCTGCGGCCGGCGCACCGGTGAGTGAGCTGCTTGTTCCCACCGTCGTCGCACGCATGGACACCTTTCTCCGGGGTGAGCGAACTGCAGACGGCTTCGAGATGATGCTCGATGGCCGCAACATCCGCGGCCAGCTCACGCGCCTCGAGAGCGGGGGCGCCGTACTGACCCTGGATGACGTGACCGACCTCGCGCGCGCGCAGCGGGTGCTGGCGTGGGGCGAGATGGCCAGGCAGGTCGCGCACGAAATCAAGAATCCGCTCACCCCAATCCGACTGGGAGTGCAGCACCTGCAACGTGCATTCGGGCGGCCGGATTTCGAGACCATTCTGCAGGTGAACGTCGCGCGCATCATCACGGAAATCGACAGGCTCGACGAGATCGCACGTGCCTTCAGCCGGTATGGCGGTGCGCCGGAAACGCGCGCGCCGGCAATCCCGACGGACGTCGCCGCCATCGTCCACGACGTGGTGGCACTCGAGACCCTCGGTGAAAGTCACGTGACATGGCGCGGCACCACCGACCCCGACCTTCCGCTGGCACGCGCGCGGCCGGACGAACTCCGCGAGGTGCTGCTCAACCTGTTCGAGAACGCACGACTGGCCGGTGCGCGCACGGTGACGGCAGCGGCCCATGCCGAACGGGGTGAAAACGAAGCGCTGTACGTGCGCATCGAGGTGACGGACGATGGCACCGGGATTCCCGACGCGATTCTGCCCAGAATCTTCGAGCCGCACTTTTCCACGCGCACCAGTGGCAGCGGACTCGGGCTCGCGATCTCGCGTCGGATGATCGAGGGCTGGGGTGGCACGGTCACAATCGACAGCGTGGAACACGCCGGGACGACGGTTCGGGTTACCCTGCGCGCAGTGACCTGACGCGAACCAGCATGGAGGCGGGTTACTCGGTATTGCCGCCGTGTGCGCCGGCGGCGTGTCGGATCCTGATCGTCTTCACGTTGGTGAACTCCCGCAGGCCGATGGCGCTCAGCTCCCGACCGTACCCGGAGGCCTTCACGCCGCCAAAGGGGAAACGGGGATCGGACACGACCATGTCGTTGACGAACACACTGCCCGCGTCGACTTCACGCACAAAGCGCTGCTGTTCGGCGGTGTCGTTCGTCCACACGCTCGACGCGAGGCCGAACCGTGTATCGTTGGCGATGCGTATCGCGTCAGTGGCGTCGTGCGCGACGAAGACGCAGCCCACGGGTCCGAAGAGCTCGTCCGTGTACGCCGGTGCGGTCACCGGAATGTCCGTCAGCACCGTTGCTGGAAAGAATGCGGACTCCGGATCGTCGCGACGCCCACCACACACCAGGCGCGCGCCCATACGCACGGAGGTCGCCACCTGTTCCTCCAGTTCACCCGCAAGGCGCGCGGTTGCGAGGGGGCCAAGCTGCGTGTCGGGATGCAGGGGGTCACCCATGCGAAGCGCCTGCATTCCCTTCGTGAAACCGTCCAGGAATTGCGCGGCGATATCGCGATGTACAATGAATCGCTTCGCGGCAATGCAGCTCTGCCCATTGTTGATCGTGCGAGCCTTCACCGCCGTGGATATCGCGAGGGGAATATCGGCGCTCGGCATGACGACGAAGGGATCGCTGCCCCCGAGTTCGAGCACCGATTTCTTGAGGGCCTTGCCGGCAGCCGACGCCACGCTCCGCCCCGCGCCTTCACTGCCCGTGAGGGTAACTGCGGCCACGCGGGAATCCGCAATGATCCCGGGCACCGCCGCACTGCCAACGAGCAACGTCTGGAACACGCCGTCCGGGGCGCCTGCACCACGCAGCAGCGACTCCAGTTCCAGCGCGCATTGCGGCACGTTCGACGCATGCTTCAGCAACCCCACGTTGCCTGCAACCAGCGCCGGAGCAAGGAAGCGCACCACCTGCCAGAATGGAAAGTTCCACGGCATCACGGCGAGTACCACTCCCAGTGGTTCGTAGGTAATGAATGCATGATGCTGCGCATCGTCCACGCGCTCATCCCGCACGAAACCGGGCCCATGCTCGGCATAGAAGCGGCAGGCCATCGCACATTTGGCCGCTTCATCGATGGCCGACTGGATCGGCTTTCCCATCTCGAGCGTCATCACGCGGCCGAGCCGCTCCTTTTCCGCCTCGAGCAGGTCGGCCAGCCGGCCCACCACCGCGGCACGCTCGGCGACCGGCGTGAAGCGCCAGCGCAGTGCCGCGTCTGCAGCGCGCGCCAGGCGTGCGTCGAGTTGGTCGGGCGTGAGCTCGGCGAATTCCGCGAGTGTCTCGCCGGTGGCGGGGTTGATGGACGCAGTCGCCATGTGATTGGTTTGAGGAAAGCGTGGAGACGTGCATGTTCGGGATCGCTTGGGTCAGCGGTCCGTGCGCCGCATTGCGATCATTCGATGATGGATCCATCCTCGCGCCACCAGCCCTCGCCGCCTTCCTCGCTGCCGAAGATACGCTTCCACCATGGAATGCGACGCTCACGCTCGAGCACGGCGCCCGCCGCGATCCTCCAGTGCTCCTGCATGGCCGTGGCATCCGGAAAGCGGTCGTCCGCCACGGGCGCGAGGCCGCGCTGCAGCCACTCTGCGATTTCCGGCGCGTAGCGGGACACATCCAGCGCTCCGCTCAGCTCCCGAGCCAGGATGACCTTGCTGTCGCTGTCGCCGAAGGGCGGCGCACCGCTGAGCACGAAGGCCGCGATGGCCGCGAGCGAGAAGCAGTCCGCCGCCGCCTCCTGGGGTTCGCCAAGCAATTGCTCCGGAGGCGAGAAGGCCGGCGTGCCGGATGCTCCCGTGGGTTCCTCCCCAGCAGGGTTGGCGATGCCGAAGTCCGCAATGCGCCAGCGCCGATAGCGATCGATGAGGATGTTCTCGGGCTTGAGGTCGCGATGAACGATGCCCACGGCATGCGCCGCGGCGAGTCCGCTCAGCACGCTGTCGATCTGTGGTGCGACCTCGGCGAGCGTGCGCGGCCCGGCTCGCGCCACGAGCTCCGCCACGGATCCGCCTTCCGCGAGTTCCATCGTGTACCACGCCACGTCGCCGCGGCTGTCCCAATCATAGATGGGAACGATGGCCGGGTGCGCGAGCTGCGCGGCGAGCCGCGCCTCGCGCCGGAACCGGCCCACCGCGCGCTCGTCCCGAGCCACGTGCTGGTGCAACAGCTTGAGCGCGACTTCGCGACCCAGCGACAGGTCGCGCACCCGCCACACGGACCCGAAGCTCCCGGCGCCGAGCGGTGCGAGCACTTCGTAGTCATCCGCGAGGGCCCAACGCAGGCGCACCTCGGGTGATTCCCGCGATGCGGCGGTGGTTTCCCCGCTCAGCGTCAGCACCGTGCGGCTTCCAAGCACGCGATCCATCGCGCGCACCATCGCGCCCACAGAGCTGAATCGCCGGGCGGGATCGTGCTGGAGCGCGCGATCGAGCACCTCGGACACCGACGGTGGAACGTCGGGCCGCACGAGTGACACCGGAGGAATGTTCGCTGCCGGGGGCGCTTCGCCCGTGAGCGCGTGAAAGCAGAGTGCGCCCAGCTGCCATTGGTCGCTCAGGGGGGTCGGTACCCACCCTGCGTCCCACTCCGGAGGGAGCGGCATGCCAGTGGCGTCGGGCGAGAGCCCGTCCGGAATGACCGCGACAGAAACGGCCCACTGCCAGCCGAGCAGCCAGAGGCGGCCCATTGGGGTGGTCCACACGCTGTGGACACTCAACGCGCCGTGCACACTGCCTGCGTCATGCAGGTACGACAACGTGGATCCGATTTCCCGCATCACGCGCAGGACGGCGGGTACATCTTCCGCCCCCGCGCGCGAGAGGCGTGCGCCAACGGTTTCTCCCGCGATCCAGCGGCGAAGGTAGCCGGGCCCGCGGCGACTCTCGTTGTACGAGGCCCAGTAGTGATAGGTCGTGGGCACCGCCGGATGGTTGCGATGCGCAAGCGCGCGTGCCTCGGCCTCCAGCCACGACGCATGCCCTGGAGCGGGCGCCGTCACCAGCGAGAGCGAACGCCCCAGTGCATCGATCACTTCCTGCAGGTGCCGATACTGGTGCCACAGTCCTTCGGAACCCCAGTTCCAGCCGGGCGGAAGCTGCCATTCGGCCAGATGCTCCGGCAACGCATAGGAAAGGCGATGGACGTCGCCTGATGCGTGAAGGCGGCGATTGGCACTCTCGCGGGTGCGGCCGGGCGGAACGGGCGTACGAGTCACGTCGTCAAGCTAGTGAGGGCCGCAGCGAACCGAGATGCGGCCGTTCTCCTCCGAGGACCGCATTACATGCGCGACTCGGCCAGCACCTGTTCCGCCGCATGGTGCAGGGCGGGCAGCAGAGACACGTCGGGCAGGACGCTCACCTCCACCGTCCGAACGCGAAGTGGCTTGCCATCCGCGGGGGCGGACGAATGCAACGAAGGCACCTGCATCGTCACGGCAACGATGCGCCACATGGTGCTCGGCCGGCTCGGGGTGCCGTCGCTCTCGCTGGTGTCCAGCTGCAACACCTCGCCGCGCGCGGGAATCACGTCGCTCTGGCACTCGGCCAGGAGCTGTTCGTTGCGGTCATGACGAGTGACGCGTAGCGTGATCATGCCACCCTCGGTGGTAGAGGTCGGCAGGAAGTTAACGCGGACGCGCGTTCACGTGCCAGCACCGAGCATGGTGTCCGAAACTATGGTGCACGCGATCCGTAGGGAGCACTGCACCCGAACAGGACAACGACATCATGTGGTTCATTCTCAGCCTTGCGGCTTCCACGATCCTCGCGATCCTCGCGTACGCCCAGTCGAAGAGCTTCGTGACGCGCCGGCTCCGATACGTGGACGCCGTGCAGTCCGCCATCGCGCCGTTCATTGCCGGAGCCGCGGCGGCGCTCATAGCGCTGCCGATCGTTGCCTTCGTGCCCCTCATCGGGATCGGCACGGCGATCAGCCTTGGCGTTGCGGTTGGTGCGGGTGTGGCCGCCGGTGCGCGGGACGTGAGGTACAAGCTGCCGGGCTACTGAGCGGCGGTCGTCGACGCGCGGCTTGGGGGGCGTTGGCGATTAGCTTTCGTGCATGTCCCAGCTCGTGATTCCCAGTGCAATCGCTGACTCTGTCAATGCGCAGATCCTCGCCGTGAGCGAGGATCGCATTGCGGGATTCCTCGAGGATCCCTTCGCGGAAATCGCCCGCCTCTCGGGTCTTCCCGTGGAGACGGTGCTCGACAGGCTCCGTGCCATGCTCGACGCGGGCGTCATTCGCCGCATTCGACAGACGTTGATGGCCACGAATCTCGCGCCAGGTGCGCTCGTGGCGTGGCGCGTGCCGAGCGAGCGATTGGACGAGGCGTTCGACTTCCTCGCGCAGCGGGATCCCTTCTCGGGGCACATCGTCATTCGGTCCACTGATGCCGAGACGCCGGGATCCGTCTACCGGTTGTGGACCACGCTCAAGGTGCCGCAAGGGTTCTCCATGCAGCGGCACTGCGAAGTGCTGGCTGGCCAGATTGGCGCCACGGCCTTTCGCATCATGCCTGCGAAGCGGCTCTTCGCCCTGGGCGTGGGGCATGTGCGTCGCAAGGGCATGCAACCCGGCAGCCGCACCGAGGAACCGGGCGCGGTGATGGACACCAACATCGTGGATCTGACGCCACAGGAGTGGCGCGTGCTGGGTCCACTGAAGCGAGAGTTCGACGCTCACGAACTCACGCTGGAACCGTGGCGTGCCCGCGCGGACGAGGCCGGCGTGCCCTATGCGGAATTTCTGGACGTGGCGCGAGGTCTCGCTGCCAAGGGCGTGATCGGCCGATTCTCGACGTTTCTCGAACACGTGAAGCCGTCGTCCACGGGCGCTCGCGTGACGCGGTACAATGCGCTTTTCCACTGGAAGGTGCCGGTGGGGCGCGAGATCGAGGCAGGTCGCGAGGTGGGGCGGCATCATATCCTCACGCACGCGTACTGGCGCGAGGGCGGGCCGGAGTTTGCCGACGTGAATATCATGGCCGTGGCGCACGGCACGGAAAAGGAGATCGTCCTCGCGCACAAGGAGGCCATCGACCTGCACCTTGAGTCCGTGGGGATACCGGTCACGTACACCAACGTGTTCTGGGGTGGCCGCAGCGAGATCACGCCCTCCGAGGTCATGCCACACGTGTACGAAGCGTGGTGTCGCGCGCAGGACATCGATCCGGCGACGATGCGCGCTCGGTAGCGCGCAAATCATGCGGCTGCTCGTCATACTCTATCGGCTGTTGCCGCTCGCGCTTGCGTTCTGGCGCGATTACCGGCGGTGGTTCTTCGCTGGCGCTCCGGCTCGGCGGTCTCCCGCCGACCACGCGCGCCGTGCGGACCGCCTTGTGCGCGCACTCGCCGCGCTCGGCCCCACGTTCGTCAAGATGGCGCAGCTCTTTGCGGGCCGGTCCGACCTGCTCGCGCCCGTGTACGCGCGGCGTCTCACGACCCTCACGGATCAGGTGCCCACCGTTCCGGTGGCCGAAGTGGAGCGCATCATCCGTGAGGAGTACGGCGCGCCGCCCGATGAACTCTTCGAGCGGTTCGATCGTGTCCCACTCGCGGCCGCATCGCTTGGCCAGGTTCACCGCGCTCGTCACGAAGGTGAAGAGGTGGTCGTGAAGGTGCTGCGGCCGGGCGTCGAGTCGCTCGTTGCCGCGGACGTCGCGGCTGCCAAGCGCATCATTGCGACTGTCGAGCGCTTCTGGCCCAATCCCCATGTCATCGGCACGCGTGTGGTGATCGATGAATTCGCCATCCGAGTGGCCGAGGAGATGGACTTCCGCATGGAAGCGGCGCATGCGGTGGCGATCGGTGCGAACTTCGCCGGGGCGCGCAATATCTGGATTCCGCGAGTGGTGGTCTCGATGGTGCGTCAGCGCGCGCTCGTGCTGGAGTACTGCGAGGGTATCCGCATCGACCGGCTGGATGCCTGGGTGGCCGACGGCCGGGTGAACCCGGACCGGCTGGTGCGCGAGGTGATGGAACTCTATGCGCGCATGATGCTGGTGCACGGGCTCTTCCATGCCGATCCACACCCCGGCAACATGCACGTGGCCCCTGACGGGCGCATCATCCTGCTCGACTTCGGCATGGTGGTGCGCGTGCCGCTTGAACTGCGCCGCGAGCTCGTGGCCGCAATTTTCGCTGCGATCCGCCAGGACCCTGACGCATTGGCGGACAGTTTTCACCACCTGGGCCTGGTGGCCATGGGTGCTGATGCCGCGGTGATCCGCCGCCTGGCGGCAACCTTGCTGGCCGTCGCGCAGCAGCGCAACACCACGCGCGAGCGCGTCGAGCTGCTGGCGAACGAAGTGCTGGCGGAACTGTACGACTGGCCCATCCTGCTGCCGAGCCAGCTGGTGTATTTCGCCCGCACCGCGTCCCTCATTGAAGGATTGGGGACGCACTATGACGACCACTTCAATGCGCTGCAGTTCGCCACGCCGATTGCGCTCTCGCTGCGATCGCTGATCCTGCGGTCCTTGTATCCGGAGGGGGACGGACCGAGCGTCGATCCGGCGCGGGTTGTCGGCGCGGTGATCGGCGCCGTGGCGCGCATCGTGACGCAGGCGTCCGTCGACGTATTCGGTGCCGTGCGTGACGCCATTGCCGTGGCCGTGCTGCCGTCGTCCGACGCATTGCGTGGCGCCCTGCTCCCCGCGACGACCAACAGTTCGAGCATGGCGACGCGTAATACAGTCGACTGACGTGGCTGCAGGTGGATCCAGCACGCCGTCGCCCCTGCATCCCCCGTGGAACTCATGCGCGCTCCCGCACTGCTCCGATATACGCTGTTCGTCATTGCCCTCCTGTGTTCCACGGCGCGCCACGCGCGCGCGCAGGTCGGGTCCACCACGGACATCATCATGGGCAAGGTCACGAGCCCGGATGGAGCGCCCGTGGTTGGCGCCCGTGTGGAGATCACGTCGAGTGAAACCGGCATCACGCGCCGCAAGACGACAAATGCCACGGGGGACTATTCCATCCTGTTTCCCGACGGCGGCGGAAGCTACACGCTCAAGGTGAGCTTCATCGGGTTTGGCCCGTACGCCGGGAACGTGAGCCGCCAGAGCGACGAGGATCGCCTCGTGGCCAACGTGCGCCTCTCGCGTAACGCGACGGTGCTGGCTGCCGTGCAGGTGCGCGCGAACACGGGCAATGGCCAGCAGCAGGATCGTCCCACCGCCGGCAGCCAGGAACGCAACCTGTCCGCGGCGCAGCTGGACCGCCTGCCCATAGACAAGGGCGACCTGGCGTCCATCGCGGCGCTGGCACCGGGCGTCATCGGCACCTCGGCCACGGATTCGACCGCCGCCGCCTTCTCGGTGGGTGGGCAGCCCACCAACCAGAACCAGATTACGCTGGATGGGCTGAGCTTCGGGTCTGGCAGCGTACCGTCCGAGGCGGTGCGAAGCACGCGTGTCATCACCAACACCTACGACGTGAGCCGCGGGCAGTTCACGGGCGGCCAGGTGGCGTCCACGACGCGTGGCGGCACCAACAACGTGCAGGGTGTGTTCACGTACGCACTGCGCGACCCGGAACTGGAGTTCGTGGACGAGTCATCGGCAACGTTCGGACAGAAATACATGCAGAATTCGCTGAGCTTCGGCGCCGGCGGTCCCATCGTGGAGGATGACATGTTCATCTTCGGGGCAGCGTCGGTATCGCGCCGCACCAATCCGCTCTCCTCGCTGCTGGCGGCGAATACGCAGACGCTCACGCGGCTGGGCGCCAGCCAGGATTCGGTCACGCGGTTCCTCGACCGGCTGAATACCATCGGTGTGCGTGCCACCCTGCCAGGCATTCCGGACGAGCGCCTCTCTGACAATGCGTCTGCCATCGTGCGCTACGACTGGTCGCTTGGCGAGCTGCATACGCTTACGGTGCGCGGCGATTGGCGCGGGCAGCTGCAGGATGCCACGCGCATCGCTTCCACTGCGGTGCCGAGCACCGGCGGGGAGCTCCACACGCTGGGCGGGGGTGCCATGGCGACGCTCACGTCGCATGTGCATGGCCTGATCAACGAAGCACGTATCTATCAATCATCAGACAGGCAGAACACGGATCCGTATCTCATCGCGCCGGACGGGCGTGTCATCATGGCGGGCAGACTCGCCGACGGCACGCAGAGTGTCACCAGCCTGCAGTTCGGGGGCAATCCATCGCTGCCGCAGGAAACCCACTCGCGGCTGTTCGAAGCCAGCGACGAGGTGAGCTACGTGAGCAAGGGCGGCGCACATCGCGTCAAGGTCGGTGGCCTGCTCAACGCGGACAGAGCGACGGTAGGGAGCATTCCCAACCGCTACGGCACGTTCTCGTACAACTCCCTTGCCGACTTCGAGGCCAACAAGCCCGCACAGTTCACGCGTACCATTTCCGGCCGCGATCGGCTCGCGGGCAGCAACAGCGCAGCGCTCTACCTCGGCGATGCGTGGCGGCAGTCGCCGCGATTCCAGATGGTGTACGGCGTGCGGTTCGAGGGCACCGCGTTTCCCATGGATCCGCAGTTCAATCCCGATGTGGAATCGCTTTTCGGGAGGCGCACCGACAGGTCTCCATCCGAGCTCCATGCGAGTCCGCGACTCGGGTTCACCTATTCCATGGGTGCTCCTGGAAACACGCCGGCTCCTGTAGCCGGCGCGGCAACGGTGACGCCGGCGCCCGCCGCGGAAGGCCGTGGGCAGGGCGGTGGTCGTCAGGGCGATGGCGGATTCGGTGGACGCGGCGGTGGACAGGGTGGTGGTGGGTTCAACCCTTCCGCCTGGACGTTCCGCGGCGGAATTGGCGAGTTCCGTGGGAAGATCTCACCAAACCTTGTGGCCACCGCGAACGACGCCACCGGCCTGCTCGGTGGGCAGAGTACGCTGTCGTGCATCGGCGCGGCCGTTCCGGTGCCCGACTGGACGGCGTACCTCAATGACGCGTCGTCGATTCCCACGCAGTGCCTTGCGGTTGCTGGCGGACCGATTGGCGGTCCCCTGTCCGGGCAGCGGCGGAATGTGACGGTCTTTGAAGACGGATTCAGCGCGCCCAAGGTGTGGCGCACATCGCTCGGCGCCAGCCGCCGGTTCCTGCAGCGCTACAACTTCAGTGTCGATGGCGCGCTGGCCTACGGCGTGAACCAGACCGGTGCGCACGACCTCAACCTGGACGCGACGCCCCGGTTCACCCTTTCGGCCGAGGGCGGACGTCCGGTGTACAGCGCGCCAACCGCCATCGTCCAGGGCACGGGTGCAACGAGCATCACCGCCTCGCGGTTGCATCCCGAGTACGGCAGCGTGAGCGAGCTTACCTCGCAGCTGCACTCGCTGTCGTCGCAAGTCACAGTCTCCACTGGAGGCGTCACGCTGCAGGGCATCACGCTCAACGGGGCATACACCTTCCTGCGATCACGCGATCAACAGAATGGCTTCGGCGCCGGCGGCGGCGGCGGCGGCGGTTTTGGCGGCGCATCCACGGCGGGCAATCCGAACGTGGTGCAGTGGGGCACCTCGGACCTCGAGCGGCGGCATTCGCTGCTCGGTACCATCACCTTTCCCGCGCGCGCGTGGCTCGACATCACGGCAATTGGCCGCTACACCGCCGGCCAGCGCTTTACGCCCATCGTGAGCGGCGACGTGAATGGCGACGGGTCACGCAACGACAGGGCGTTCATCTTCAATCCCGCCGCGACCGCCGACAGCGCCGTGGCGAACGGAATCTCCCGCGTCATCGCCAACGCACCCGCCCGCACGGCGCAGTGCCTGCAGTCTCAGCTGGGATCCGTGGCCCAGCGCAACAGTTGCTCCGCCCCGTGGACGCCCACGCTCGACGTGCAACTCAACATCAAGCCGGATGCGCTTGGCCTGGCGCGTCGTCTCGCGATCCAGTTGCAACTGCAGAACACGCTGGTGGGAATCGACCAGTTGCTGCACGGGAACAACCTGCATGGCTGGGGGCAGCCCGTGCTTGCCGATCGCACGCTCCTGTATGTGCGCGGCTTCGATCCCGCGACCCAGGCGTTCAAGTACCAGGTGAACGAGCACTTCGGCACGCCATCGGGTGCCAACAGTGCCTTCCGCGTGCCGTTCCAGATCGGATTGCAGGGCCGCCTCACTGTGGGGCAGGACCCGGCACGGCAACAGATTGGCCGCATGTTCGGCACGGGCCCGGATGGCAAGCCGCTGTCGAAGGAAGAGTGGAAGATGCGCCTGGCGCGCGTCGTACCCAACCCCTTCCAGCGCACACTGCAGCTGGACGATTCGCTGAAGCTCGCGCTGACCGCAGCCCAGAAGGCACAGCTCGCGGTGCTGTCCGAGGCGATTGCGGTAAAGGCAGACAAGATCGCGGAAGATCTTGCCGACGTCCTCACGAGCGCTGGTGTTGCACCCGATCCCAGCGTGATTGGCGCGCGCATCCAGGGCAAGACGCAGGACGCACGCAAGGTCGTTGAAGCGTCGGTGGCCGACCTGCAGGCGACGCTGACGGCCGACCAGTGGACGAAGCTGCCCAACAGTGTGAAGACAGTGCCCCCGGACCGCGGCATCGGCGGATTCGGTGGCGGCGAGGGTGGCGGCGGTGGAGGTCGCGGCGGCTTTGGCGGCGATCGTCCCCCAGGTTGACAGGGCCCCCATGCCAGCAGGGCGGCCCTGATCAAGGCACCGCCCACAAAGCTGCTGTTACTGCTGCACCACGGGCGAAAGTTCGTGTGTACGCCACCACTCGTGAGCATCGTCATCGCCCCACTCGTCGAGCGGGACCGCCGCGCGCAGCGCACGCTCGAGGCTCGCGGCATCCGGATGCCGATCAGCTGGCTTCTTCGACAGCGCGCGCGCGATCACATCCGCGAGGGCGGTGGGGATCCCATCGCGGAGCGTGTTCGCAGGCGGCGGCGTCTCCATCACGTGTGCCACGATCATCTGCATCGCGGAGCGGCCGACGAACGGCGGCCGCCCCGTGAGCAGGAAGAAGCCGATCGCTCCCAGGCTGTAGATGTCGCTCGCTGACGTCACCGTGGCTTCGCCTTCACATTGTTCCGGTGACATGAATGCCGGTGTGCCAAGGATCGCGCCCACCTGCGTCACCCTGGGATCGGTCGGCTCCTCGACCTCCTTGTAGACGAGCCCGAAATCAAGAAGCTTGGCGACGTCGTGGACCCCACCGCGCTCGCAGAGCATCACATTGGCCGGTTTCAGGTCGCGGTGCACAAGGCCGCGTCCGTGCGCTTCGCGGAGGGCCCCACAGACCTGGACGAGTATTCGGGTGGCACGCGCGGGCTGAAGGGGTCCGTGCCGCGCGACGAGCTCCTCGAGGGAGATACCCGGCAGAAACTCCATCGCGTAGTAGAACGTCCCGTCTTCGCTGTGGCCGTAATCGTAGATCTGCACCGTGTTGGGATGCGTCAGCGCCGCCGCCGCCTGCACTTCGCGCTCGAATCGGGTACGCGCCCCGACGTCACCGGCGCGTTCCGCGCGTATCAGCTTCACGGCGCAGGGCCGTCGCAAGTACTGATGATCGGCGAGATACACTTCGCCCATTCCTCCGCGGCCGAGCAATTTTCCCAGCACGTACTGGCCAAGCTGTCGTGCCTCCTGCGCGTCCTGCTTGAGCATCTCGATGCGATAGGCGCCATAGATGGCGAGCGTACTCATCGCGGTGACCAGCACCGCCTTCAGGACAAGATAGATCGCGATTGCGGCCGCCATTCCGCGCGAATTCGGGAAGATCAGCAGCTCCGGAAGGAAGGCGCAGCCCGCGAGCACGAGCGTACGGGCAATGCCGTGCCGCACTCCCCGCGGGATCAGCACGCTGAAGGCGACGATCAACGCGCCCCACGGCGCGGCGAAACCGAGTCCGAGATCCATCGGGACTGTCGAAAGCTCCGTCATCATGCGGGGAAGGGCACGCGCCTGATACACCACGAAGAATGCCGCGGTGGTCACGACGCCGAGCCATTCCATGAGACGGAGCCGCGCGAGCCCGAAGTAGCGCTGTGACGAGAGCGCCCGTGCCATGACGAGGGTCACCAGTGCGATCAGGAACAGCGCGCCGGGGAGAGGTGGCTCCGTGAAGAGGGTAAGTGGATCCTGGCGGATGTGCTCGCGGCGCGCGATCGCGGTTGCCGCACTGATGGCGATCGCGGCACTAGCCCACATGATGAAGGCCACGCGCATGCGGTGCCTGAGCTCTTCCTCGAGCTCGCGGCGGGTGTGCACGGTCCACGAGTCCGATGTCGCACGATATGCCCCGTGGATGATGCGCGCCGCGGTCCGCTTGACATCGCCGGGAGCCGGAGTGGAGCGGGGCATTCGGTAACGGTACTGCTGTTCTGCCGGGATGTCGAGCAAAGAGAGGCCGTCGCGGACATGACGACAGTGTCTCCGTCGGTCGTTCGCGGGGCTGACCTGCCAGCCCCTAAAGGGCGATCCTGAGCTGGGCGCCGCCCGCGAACAGCAGATGCGGGGTTCGCCGAGTGTCGTCCTGCCGCGTGAAGAACGTATCGATGCTTGCCGCCCCGTTGACGGGTACGCGAAACCCGAGTGTTTTCTGCGTCCGGTTCAGCGTGCTGAAACGCGAGTCGTACGACAGGTCAAACTGCGCGTAGGTGAAGACCTGCGATCCCGCAATGGGCACGTCGCGCCCGATGGTCGAGCGCTCCTGCCAGCGGCGCGACCAGACGCGATCAACGTCCCGGATCTCCACGCGCGTGCGGTTGCGCGCCTCGAAGCCGCGCCCCAGCGGAACGGTGAAGAGGATGGCCGGGATGTAGCGATGCTCCAATACCGACCGCTGCATTATCTGTCGCGCCTCGAACGCCGCCCGGAGATGCAGGAACACGGGAGACGACGCGCCGATGCCAAGAATCCGCTCGTTCGGCGCCAGGCTGCCCATGGCGAGATGCTGCTCGACAAGGACCTGCGCGCCAACGCCAGCCACCCGCGGACTCATGACGATGACCGATGGGCGATACTCACGGATCGCGGCCTGCGCGCCGACCGTTACGGCGCTCGTACTGACGAGAAACGACGCGAATACTATGAGCCGCATGGATTCTTGAGGGTGGAAAGTCGCACGCAAGCTAGCCGATCGAATCAATCCGCGGAACTTTGTCAGCGCTTCGGAGGGTTTCGCGCTCCTACAGAGCCGGCTCCGCGCCCTCAGTGATTTCTTTGTGGCTCGTGGCATCGTGTCTGCTTATGTAGCAGTCATGCCATATGCACCCAATCGATTTGCCGCCCTCTCCCTTGCGCTCACCGCCGCGCTCGCCGTGCCTGCCTTTGCGCAGCGCGGCATGCCGAAGGAACCACAGGACCTTCACGGGTCGAAGCAGAGCGTCGAGAAGATGTATGCATTCGCGATGTCGCGTCATATGCCGTTCTATCTCACCCCGGTGAACGTCGACGACGCGATTGCCAAGGGCAGGTTGGTTGCCCTGGTCGGCGACTCCACGTACGAATTGACCCGTGGGGTCGGCTTCGCCTACGCAACGCGCGAGGCCAGGCAATTCGTGCTCGCGTTCGCGCCGCAGTACCTCGCCGCGTGCGGGGTGCCACTCACCGTCACGAGCGCAGCGCGGCCAATGAGCAACCAGCCGCACAACGCAAATCCGCACTCTGTTCACCCCACCGGCATCGCGGTGGACATCCGGCGTCCTGCTGCCGGCCCCTGCCTTACCTGGGTGCGCGGCGCGCTGGCCACTCTGGAGGAGCGCGGTGTCGTGGAAGCGACAGAGGAGCACCACCCTGTGCATCTCCACGTCGCAGTGCTGGTGCAACCTGGGGCCAAGGTGCTGCTGCCCAATCTCGTGAAGACCGTCGTCGCGCGGCAGGTGACCACTCCCCCGGTCCCGGTCGCAACTGTGGCCGCAGCTGGCGGTGAGGTGAAGCTCCCGGCAGCCAGCGCCGGCGCCGCAAAAGGACCGCACACGTACACGGTGCGGCAGGGTGATACCATGTGGGACATCGCCAACCGCAACGGCGTATCCGTGTCCGGCTTGAAGAAGGCCAACCTGCATGTCGCGAGCACGCTCAAGCCCGGCATCACGCTGATCGTTCCGGAGAACAAGGGCCGCTGACAGGAACTGGCACTGGACCGAGGGGGTTGAGCATCGAGACCCCCTTTCATGATTGCACATGACCGCAGGCCTGTTCGACCCGCTCACGATTCGCTCCATCACGTTGCGCAATCGCATCGTGGTGAGCCCCATGTGCCAGTACTCGAGTGTGGATGGCTTTGCCACCGATTGGCATCTCGTGCATCTGGGAACGCGCGCCGTGGGTGGCGCAGCGGCGGTGATCGCGGAGGCCACGGCGGTGTCTCCGGAAGGGCGCATCTCTCCCCACGATCTGGGAATCTGGAAGGACGAGCACGTGCCGATGCTGGTCCGCATCACTGAGTTCATCCGGGCACAAGGCGCGGTGGCGGGCATCCAGCTCGCCCACGCCGGCAGGAAAGCCAGCGCGGACGCACCGTGGCGCGGCGGGCGCGCACTCGAGGTGACCGAGGGAGGCTGGCGGCCGCTGTACGCGCCCAGTGCAATCGCATTCTCGTCCAGTACGCCGGTGCCGGTCGCAATGACGCACGGCGACATCGACCGCATTGTCCACGACTTCCAGCGTGCAGCGGAGCGTGCCCTGTCCGCTGGATTCCAGATCGTTGAACTCCATGGTGCCCACGGCTACCTGCTGCACGAGTTTCTCTCCCCCCTCAGCAACACACGCACGGATGACTACGGGGGGAGCTTCGAGAACCGCATCCGGTTCGTGCTCCGGGTCGTCGATGCCGTGCGCGCCGTGTGGCCGGCTCATCTTCCCCTGTTCGTTCGCCTGTCAGGTACGGACTGGACGGAGGGTGGCTGGGACATCGAGCAGTCCGTGCAGCTCTCCCGCATCCTGGGCGAGCGGGGGGTCGACCTCGTGGATGCCTCGTCCGGTGGGAACGTGGCCGGCGCACGCACTCCGGTGGGGCCCGGCTACCAGGTTCAGTTCGCCGAGCGCATCCGGCGCGACACGGGCGTGCTCACCGGCGCGGTGGGATTGATCACCGATCCCCATCAGGCACAGGACATCATTTGCGAGCGGCAGGCGGACATCGTCATCCTGGCGCGCCAGCTCCTGCGCGAACCCTACTGGCCGCTGCGCGCCGCGTCGGAACTGGGCGCCGACATCGCGTGGCCTCCGCAATACGAACGCGCCAAGCCATGAAAGAAATGTGGCGCCGCGCGGCCTTACCCCGCGGGGTGTCCGTGGCATAATCTTGTTCGTACGCAGTCCATCCAAACCCCGTCTCACCGAGGTCCTGCCTCAATGTCCGCAGACGATTCGTCCTCCATCTCCCGCCGAACGTTCGTGAAGTCCTCGGCCACCACTGCTGCCGGGTTCGCACTCGGCCCCATGATCGTCCCGCGCCATGTGCTGGGCGGTGTCGGCTATCGTGCGCCGAGTGATACGTTGAATGTCGCGATGGTCGGGATCGGCGGCATGGGCATGTCCAACTTTGCCGCGCTCGTCGCGGCTGGCGTGAACGTGGTGGCCATCTGCGACGCGGACTTTCCCTATGTCGAGCGGTCGCTGGCCGGGCGCATGAACCCCCCGCGCGGCCAGACGGAACCGTCAGCCGCGGCGCTGGCGCTCAAGGCGGCGTACGAGAAGGCCGCAAAGTACACGGATTATCGCGTCATGCTCGAGAAGCAGAAGGACATCGAGGCGGTGTCCATCGCCACCCCCGATCACCTGCACGCGGTCATTGCGTACGCGGCGATGAAGGCCGGCAAGCACGTGTACGTGCAGAAGCCGTTGACCTACACGGTGCATGAGTCGCGTATCCTGGCCAGGACCGCGCGCGACATGAAGGTCGTGACGCAGATGGGCAATCAGGGCCACTCGATGGAAGGCACGCGGCGTATTGTGGAGCTCATTGGCGCGGGTGTGATCGGCCCGGTGCGCGAGGTGCACGTCTGGACGGATCGCCCGCTTCGCTACTGGGCGCAGGGCATTCCGCGGCCAGCCGCACCGGGCGCACCGATGCCGGCCCAGCCTGCACCCGCGGCGAATGTCGCACCGCCGCGCTGGAACATGGGCACAGTTGATCGCGCGGTCCTCAAGGCACTCGCCGAGAATCCGCAGAATATTCCGGCGGGCCTGGAATGGGACTTGTTCCTCGGACCTGCGAAGGCCATTCCGTATCATCCTGCGTATCACCCCTTCAGTTGGCGCGGCTGGGTGGATTTCGGCGTGAGTGCGATTGGAGACATGGGCGCCCACCTCATCGACCAGCCATTCTGGGCGCTTGGCCTCCAGTATCCCACGAGCGTGATGTCGTCGTCCACGCCGTGGGGTGGAGGGGCCAAGGACCCAGGCACGTATCCGCTCGCCATGACCACGCGGTACGAGTTTGCCGCGCGCGGTGCCGCACCACCCGTACAACTGCACTGGTACGATGGAGGGCTCATGCCCATGCTCGGCGCCGACTTTCCGCTGCCCGGTGGCGATGGCGGCGGTGGGATATTCGTGGGTGACAGCGGTTACCTCACCTACGAAACCTACGGCAACAACCCCAAGGTCTATCCAGATGCCGCCGCAGCGCGGGCGGATGCCGTGGGCAAGTCGGTGCCCCGCATTGCGACGTCGCACGAAGCCAACTGGGCGCAAGCCTGCAAGGGAGACGGCACGGCGAGCTCGCCGTTCGACTATGCGGCGCGGCTCACCGAGACCATGTTGCTGGGCGTCGTGGCGCTCCGCGCGGGACAGTCGCAGAAGATTCTCTACGACGGAAACGCCATGCGCGTGACGAACATGCCGGACGTGAACCGTTGGCTCACGCGTGAATATCGCGAGGGATGGCAGCCCTGGAGCGCATCAGAAGCCGTCGCGGCGATCTAGCCGCCGCAAGTCGGTAAGAGTGGAGGCCCCAGCGCTTGCGTGCTGGGGCCTCCGTGCATCCTGGGCCGAACGGCGGCGCGCTCGATCGGTACCACGCAACAACATTCGATGGGGCCGAGCTCCTGTCCTCGTGCCAGACTGCGTGTGCTTGTTGGAACGCAAAAGCGTCCCCCACTTCCTTCACCAGGAACACGCACATGCCCGCTGATACACTGGACCAGATCCTCGATGCGCTTCACAGCGCTCGTCAACGCGCAACCTATGGCGCCGTAGCCGGTGTGCTTGGTGCAGCACCGCGCACGCTCATGAAGCAGCGTGCGCGCGACCAGCGGCACTCGTGGGTAGTGAGTCGGAAGAATGGCCAACCGACCGGCTACGAACCGGACCAGCTGCATCCCGACCTCGCGGTGGTCGACCGCGTCATCGAGTCACGCGAGGAACTGGCAGCATGGCTCCTGGCGCAACCCGTCAGCCTCGCTCGGGAAGAAGTGGCAGCCTGACGTCCTGGTGCCTCGAGGCTACACGGCAGCGACCGAATCGCTGCAGCGTCAACGGAACCTCGCGACCTGCCATTGCCCATCCACCTTGCGAAGCATCGCCAGGCGATGGACGCTATCGGCTCCGGCGCCGAGCGCGAGTCCGCTTGCGTTCGGCGCGACGGTGAGCACGTAGCGCACTTCCGCGGAATCGCCGCCGAGCGTGCGCGGTGCACGTTCGATGGCAAGCTGTTGTTTGCCCGCCGTCACATCCCAGCCTTGGCGGAGCGCGCCTGTTGGCAGGATGTCTCCCGTGACGCTCCGCCATCCCTGTCCCGTTCTGGTGGGGACGTCACGGAGTGTGGCCCGACACCATCCAGGGTCCGTGACAGTCCTTGACGATGTGTCGCGGAGCGTCACCCAGTTGGCCAATACGAGCGCGCGCCAATTGCCCACCTGGTCGCGTACCACGGCGTGATCCGCGCCAGAGCGCAACTTGGCGATGACCTCTGCACAGGAGAACCATGGAGGTCCGTCGGCCCACACGCGCTGGGTGACCGTTGCGGAATCGAGGGCGGGGTCGCTGCTGCGCAGCACCGCGAGTGCCTCCGCGCGGCTGGGTGCGCGGTTGCACGCCGAAAGCAGCGCGGCGGCGAGGATGACACTGGAGAGGCGGAGCACGGCGGGCAGTAATGCGAACTGCGTTCCGCTGTGATTATCATTGCCCTTTCGGCATTTGTTCGGTATCGTGCGTCGGTCAAGGAGTGAGCAATTCCAATGCAGACTCTGCTGTTCGATCGAGGCCCGATTGCGCGTGCTCTGCCAACTATCGGCGAGCAAAAGGACATCCAGTACTTCGCGACCGCGTCCCGAAGCATCCTGAATTCTCCTGGGGCAACCGGGATGGGTTTCTGGTCCATCAATCCGTACGTCGGGTGCGCGTTCGGGTGCGCCTACTGCTATGCCAGATATGCGCATCGCTACTCGGCCGAGCGCATGGAGCGGGCCGCCACCATGGGCGGCAGCGTGGCACTTCCAACCGACGACATGCCGCCCTGGCTCGCGTTCGAGCGCCGTATCCTGGTAAAGTGGAACGCACCGGCATTGCTGCGGGGTGCCGTGTCGCGCGGCCGTACGCTGCGCGCGCTCGCGCGCGAGAGTGTTGTCATCGGCACGGCGACTGATCCGTACCAGCCCGCAGAGCGGCGATTCCGTGTAACGCGAGGCATTCTCGAGGTACTCGCCGAGCAGGAAGGCCTTGGTGTCACGATCATCACCAAGAGTCCCCTGGTCACGCGCGACATCGACCTTCTGCAGCGGATTCACGCGCGCTCTCGGCTGTGCGTGCACATCTCACTGATCACGGCCGATCGTGAACTCGCACGGTGCCTCGAGCCGCGAGCGCCCACGCCGGAAGCCCGGCTTCGAGGCATCGCACGATTGCGTGCGCATGGTATCGAGGTGGGGGTGAATGCCATGCCGGTGCTGCCGGGTATCACTGATGCGCCGGACATGATCGAGGAGCTGGTGAGGGCGCTCAAGCGAGCGGACGCGTCGTACGTGAGCGCCTGTGCGCTCAGGCTGCGGGCCAGCGCGCGTGATCGCTACCTGCCGTTCATTGCAGACGCGTTTCCCGAGTTGACGGCCCGATACCGGAAGGCGTACGCCACAAGCCACCAACTCGGCCCTCGCTACCGTGCGGGTCTCCGCGCGCGTTTTGTGGAAGCGTGTGCCCGCAACGACCTGCCGTATGGGCGTGCGCGCGGGTCTGGCAATAAGGAGGGAGGGCATCCACCAGATGCTGGGCACGCGGTCACGACAAACGTGGCCCAGTTTGCGTTATCGCTTTGATTGCGAGCGATGTATCGGATCTTTACGCCTGGATCGCAGTGCCTAGGCGTGCATTCAACCATAATTGCTCTCGTCCCCTCTATTTCCATCGCATAATGCAATACTTCATTGCAGTATGCGAGCAACTTGGCGAATTTGCGTCGGTCAAAAGGTACAAAGTGCCGCGGACAGATTGTCTGGTCGCGCCGTTTGGCGAAGCTGATGCGGACAACGTGACGAGTATTCTCGCAATGGCTGTGCACGGTGCGGGCATTGCCTAGCCAATAGTCGTCGCGCTGTGGGTATCGGCGCGGTGCACGGCGTCGCTAAAGCCCTCCCCGCCAGCGACGCACTCACAATTGACCATCGGGCGATCCGCTCGAAAGGTGCTCATCATGCTCCAGCCGACGAAGGTTGGGAAGATTGCCGCGATTGGCCTGTTCGTCGCCACGGGAATTCTGCTTGGCGCCTGCGCCGGGGACGTTACCGCCCCGCGTCCGGCAGCGAGCAATGAAGCCACGTCGATGTTTGTGCCGTCAGAGGCCACCAAGGCGCTGATTGGCGTGGCGGATGGCGTGTACAGGGTGACGTTTGATCCCAGGCGTGATGAAACGTTCACGCTCGGCCCGAACAGCCTCGTCATCCCAGCGGATGCGGTGTGCAACCTGAGCTCGTCGGGTTACGGCGTCGACATGTGGAACAAGCGCTGCAAGCCTGAAAGCAACAAGGTGACGCTCACCGTCACCATCAAGGCTGCGGCCAGCGTTCATCCGAGCATCGATTTCGCCCCTGCGATGCGCTTCAACCCTGACAAAGTCGTGCAGCTCTTCATGTATGCACCTCACGTCACTGCGACCGATGCGAAGAACTGGTTGATGCTCTACTGCCCGGACAAGAGCAAGTGCGTGGACGAATCCCTCACTGACGCGAGTCTCGTCACGAGCATCGACCGCACGCACAACATGCTGTTCCGTCGCGTCAAGCACTTCAGTGGTTACACGGTGGCCGAGTTTGCAGATGCCCTGCTGGCACCGGCTGGACTCTAGGTCTGAACCTGCCGGCTCTCTTCAATTCATCTCGCAAACCAACCGTCGCGCGCGTCTCGCGCGCCGCTTACTGGAGACAACCATGAGTTTCGCATATCCACCAACCGTACCGCTCCGCTGTGATTCAGGCTACATCATCGCATCGAGCTGAAGAAATGAAGCGGCCGGCTCAC
>JAYVNZ010000089.1:0-4693 GCA_043758185.1 Gemmatimonadaceae bacterium
TGCGCAAGGTGCCGCGTGGGCCGGTGCTGTTGCGTGACTGGGACATCAGCTTCGGCGCGCTGGCGTCCACGCGTCACTTCGATCACAAGGGCGCGTTCATTCGCACCATCATGCAGCTCTACAAGGATCTGCCTTTCATCCTGCTGGGCGACTCCAGCCAGCACGACCCGGAAATCTACCGGCAGATCGTGCATGAGTTTCCGGGTCGCGTGCGGGCGATCTACATCCGTGACGTCACCCGGAATGCGGAGCGGTCGGCCGCGGTGCAGCGCCTTGCCGAGGAGCTGCGATCGTCAGGCGCAACTCTGGTGCTGGCGCATGATACGCTCAGCGCGGCCACGCACGCGGTGGAGCAGGGCTGGATCAGCCGCGATGCACTGTCCGCCATCCGCGAGGAAAAGAACTCCGACGTCGGCGCCTGATGCGGCGCACAATTGTAGTCGTGCAGCTGTCGCTTCGCGTTGATCCGCCAGATTCGCGTGGATTCGCGTTGTCACCGGAAAACGCGGTTTCGAACGCGGTGTTGAACACGCCTGATCGCCGCTACCAACGATCCTAGACGTTCACGTCCCGAAATTCGCACCGATTCCGCGATGCCCAGTTGAGCAGGTCCTGGAGCGTATCCGCATCGCCGGCCGCATAGCTGCGCCGCGCGCCTGTCGTGCCTGGGTCGTCGCCAGATGCGGCTACCACGGCGGATAGTGGCATGCGCCAGTGCTGCCATCGCGAGTAGTGCACCGTTTCCGTGAGCCACCCGGCGATGTTTCCCCACTGCTTCTTCGGCTCCAGCGGTGCACTGCCGGGAGACGACCGCGCAAACAGCGGAATCGCCACGCAGATGCCCTTTACTTCGTCCACCGACACGACACAGAAATCATGGACGTCGCTCACCGCCCGATCCTCGGTGTCGGTGCGTTGCGCATTGGTCTGGCTGCCACCCAGGGCGCGAAGCTGCGCGGTGTCCAGCCGAACAACCAGGCCGGGTACGATTTCAGTGTTCTCGATCTGGGACATGGGCGCGCCGGATGATTGTGGAAGGCATGCCGCAGGGCACGCCGGAAGTTTAACAGCGGCGCGGGGGCGACAGGCGTAGTATCGTAGTCGCCAGGCTGTCCATGCAAATCCAACCACACACCGGCTGTCGAGATTCATGTCGCCTACCCTACACCACGCACGTAGCGCCATCCTCGCTGCCCTCGTTGGCACGTCTGCCTGCACGCCGCCAGCATCACAGGCGCACCCTGGCGCCAGCCCTCGGGTGGGCCCCCCGACAGGAACGGTCATGGTCGTGGGCGGCGGCGCGCTCGGCCCCGAAGTCGTCGCGCGATTCATCGAGGCGGCAGGCGGCCCGAACGCCCTCATCGTGGACGTACCCACCGCGGGTGGCGACACCACGTACCCAGCCCAGTGGCGTGGTGCCAATTTCCTGCGCGCTGCCGGGGCGAAGAACGTGGTCATCCTGCACACAACGGACAAGCGCGTCGCGGACAGCGATCAGTTTGCCGCGGTGATCGCGCGCGCTGGCGGCGTCTGGTTCGAGGGTGGCCGGCAATGGCACCTCGTGGATAGCTACGCGGGCACGAAGACCGAACAGGCATTCCACGCCGTCCTCACGCGTGGCGGCGCCGTAGGCGGATCGTCGGCCGGAGCATCCATCCTCTCCAGCTACATGCTGCGCGGCGCCCGCGCCGGCAACGAGGCGATCATGGCGCCGGGCTACGAAGTGGGGTTCGGCTTCCTCCGCGGCGTCGCCATCGACCAGCACGTCGTCGCACGCGAGCGCCTGCGTGACCTGGCCGATTCACTCATGCCGCGGCATCCCGAACTGCTGGGCATCTCCGAGGACGAAGGCACCGCGTGGGTCATTCGCGGCGACACGGCCGAGATCATCGGGCGCAACAAGGCATTCGTGTACGGCGGAGCGGATCGGACGGACGATCGCAAGCCATTCCTCACCCTGTACCCGGGCGACCGATACGACCTCGGCGCGCGGCGCGTCACGCACCGCGCGCGCGACGAATCACCGGTCACCGCCGCGTTCGCCGATTCGTTGTTCCGCGGCGCTGGTGGTGCCGCGACGCTACTCGTGGCGCGCGATGGCAAGGTGCTGCTCGATCAGGCATATGGCATTCCGGACCACCCGCGCTACATGCCCGGCACCACGGTTCCCAACTTTCCACTCGGCGACATCGCCCGCCCGCTCAACGCGCTGGTGACACAGCTCGCGGTCGCGGACGGTAAGCTGCCAGCCAGCGGCGGTGCCGACGTCGCACCGCGCGACGTTGCACGGGCCGTCGGCGGCACGTATGCGCAGTATGTGACCCGCCGCGTGTTCGCGCCCATTGGCGCGCACAAGACCACAGTGGATTCCGCCGGCACATTCGCATCCAGTGTCGACGAACTGTACCGGCTGGAGCTCGGCCTCGAGAACCCCCGGGCCTTTGTGCCGGACAACCCGTTTACCGGGCTGCCAATGCAGGCGACGCCGCGAAACGAAACGCTCGGCTGGACGGTGGACCGGTTCCATGGAGCAGAGCGGTGGAGTGCGTTCGGGACCGCAAATGGAATGCGAAGTGCCTTCGTGCGCTTTCCGCAGCAGCACATGGTCATCATCATCCTCACGGAGCGCGACAGCCTCGACGCGCGCGCCTTCGCCGAGGCGATCGCGAATCGGTTGATGCAGTAACGGCAGATCAGGTCCTTCGCTGCGCTCAGGACGACAATCGAACCCTGTCGTCCTGAGCAGAGCGAAAGACCTGCTCTTTTGCCTGTCGTCCTGAGCAGAGCGAAGGACCTGCTTTTCAGGGTAGCCGAGCTCCTGACAGCTGCACCACCGAGTCACCGGTGGGATCCACGTACTTCCGCGCCACGAGTCCGCGAATCATGTCGCTCGTCTGGTATCGGAAGTGTGGGGCGACCGCCATCGCCACCTCGGCAATGCACGACGCGACTTCTCCACTCGTCTGGCCTGCCACCTGATACGCCTCTTCTGCGGCCTTCGTGTAGGCGTTGAGCATGTCGCCGTACGCACCGTGCAGTTCCGGAGTGAGGTGCTCGCGCGTGTCCATCACCGATGCCACGAATTCGGAATGCACCGCACCCGGCTCCACCAGCGAGATGTGGACCCCGACGCGCTGTGCGACGGGCGCCAGGCTTTCCATGAAGCCCTCCACGGCAAACTTCGACGCACAGTACGCATCGTTGAACGGCTGGCCCAGGACGCCGCCAATGCTCGTGACCGTGACGATGTGACCGCGTCCCGCGCGGCGCATGGAGGGAAGAAGCGCGCGCGTGACGCGCCAGACGCCGAAGAAATTCACGTCCATCATCCGGCGCACGGTTTCGTCCGACGTCTGCTCGAGTGCGCCGAGGTAGCCGGCGCCCGCATTGTTCACCAGCAGGTCCACCTGGCCGTACTGCGCAAGGACGTTGCGCACGCACTGGCTCACGGACGCATCGCTCTGCACGTCGAGCTGCCGCACGTCGAGCACCACGCGCTCGTCCGACGCGCGGGAGTCCAGGCGACTGCGCCGGGTGAGGTCGCGCATCGTCGCCACCACGGTGAATCCCGCCCTGGCCAACGCCACAGCGGTTTCCATCCCGATGCCGGTCGACGTACCGGTCACGAGCGCACACTTTGTCATGAGTCCTCCTGACCCACGAGAATGTCCGGCCTGGGCGTACCGCTGGCTCCTGTCCCCTCGGTGGGCACTTCCAAGATATGCGCCCATGTGTCCCACGGCGGAAGAGGCACGGGCGGTGCCCACCCGCGCGCGGACGAGCGAGGGGATATGTTGGGACACGCCAAGTGTCCGTCCGTCATCGCCCCAGCCGGAGCCTTTCCGCACATGCGTCCTGTCGTCACCCTGGCTGTGCTCGCCCTTGCCATCCCGTGCGCGCTCGGCGCGCAGCGTCGATCCGGCGCAGATGCGCCGCCCGCCGCGGGCGCCTATGATCCGGCCCTCTATTCGGACGGCGCCCTTACGTCGCGCAACTTCAAGGCGCTGCGCTGGCGCAACATCGGCCCGTTCCGCGGCGGCCGGTCCGACGCCGTGGCTGGCGATCCCTCCCGGCCCCTGGTCTACTATTTCGGAGCCGTGAACGGCGGTATCTGGAAGACCACCAACGCGGGCCAGAGCTGGGACAACATCACCGACGGACGCAGCGATATCTCGTCCGTCGGCGCCATCGCCGTGGCCACGTCGGACCCCAACGTCATCTACGCGGGCAGCGGCGAGTCGCAGCTCCGTGAGGATCTCACCTACGGCACGGGCGTCTACCGCTCCACCGACGCCGGCCTCACCTGGCACCACCTCGGCCTCACGGGCACGCAGCAGATCGGCGCGGTGCGCATTGATCCGCGTGATGCGGACCGCGTGTACGTGGCCGCCATGGGCCACGCGTTCGGGCCAAATCCGGAGCGTGGCGTGTACCGCACCACGGATGGCGGGCGCACCTGGCGGAAGATCCTTTTCCTCAATGATTCCACGGGCGCAAACGACATCTCCATCGATCCCGTCAATCCACGCATCCTGTTCGCGTCGATGTACAAGTTCCAGCGGTCGCCGTGGGGCATGCGGGCCGGCGGCGGACGCAGCGGCCTGTGGAAGTCCACCGACGGCGGTGATAGCTGGACGGAGATCACGACGAATGCCGGGATGCCGAAGGGACCCATCGGGAAGATCGGCGTAGC
>JAYVNZ010000090.1:0-3460 GCA_043758185.1 Gemmatimonadaceae bacterium
TCCGTTGACGACGTGCGGCGTCACGTGGGCACCGTGTCGGGGGACACGCTGAAAGGAAGTTGGGCGAACGGTGACCTTTCCCTGCTCGGCGTCTTCACCGCGGTGCGCGTGCGATGATCGGGCGCCGATGTATAGCGGCGGGAGTGCTGGTGCTCGCGACGGCGTGGGTGCCCGCGGCCCAGGCACAGACGTGCACCACGCCGGTGAGCGCCAGCTCACTCGTCCGCACCTGCTCCGTGACGGTGACCAGCAACGCGCCGATTGGCGACTGGGTGGTAAATCGCCTGGGTGTGATGACATTGAGTAGCGCGGCGACACTCGCGCTCACCAGTCCCGGCACGGCGGCGTACGATGTCAACACCTTGCAGGAGGCTGCCGGCAACGTGCGCACGGTCACGGTGAGTGCGAATGCGCCGTGGAACGTAACCGTGAGTCCCAATACGGTCGGCACTCCCTCATACTGGTCCACTGCGGTGGATGGTACCTACGGGGCATTCGTGGCGCCGAATGCCACGAAGCCCTCGAGCAATCTTGAGGTGAGTCTTGCACTCGGTTCAGGCTACCTGTCGCTGCCGACCACGAACGCGGGTTCGACGACGTTGCTCTCTGCGCAGCCAGCAACGGCGAGCTATGCGTTCACCGTCTACTTCGCCACGACATGGTACTACCAATTCGACACGCCTGGCACCTATACGCTGCCATTCCAATTCACGCTCCTGGTTCCCTGAGGAACATCGGACCGATTAGGGATCGCGAGGTTCACGCGTACATTTGACCGCATCTGCGTGATCCTGCTCAGTCCGTTTCGTTTGTAAGCGGCCCGCCGCAGTCGTTGACTATTGGACCGAAGAGCCTAGCTTATCCGTTGTATCTCCTGCACGTAAACCTGACTTCGACGGCGATGCTGCCCTTGATGAATTTGCGGATGCGCGCCGCCATGTTGGTGTGCGCAGCAACAATAGCTTCGTGCACGGATGCGTCGCATCCCGCCGGCCCTCTCGCGATATCGTCGCTGCTACCGAATCCCACCGCGAGCTTCTCGCTGGCGGACGGCGCGAATGGAGGCAACTCCCGGTTCTGGTTTCTTCCGCCGTTGGTGGAGAATCCCGGCGTTGGCCCTGCGAACTCCACGGCGATTTTCCCCGCCTTGCGTGTGGATGTCTGCGTGCTTCAGGGCAGCGCCTGCGCGGCGGGCGCGCCGGTCGCTCGTTACCTGCCGGTCCCACAAGAAAGCGACGGCGGCTCACGGAAGGATGATGAGGGAATCCGCCTCACCGGGAATCATTATGAGGCGGTATGGGAGACGGCGCGCTCCACCGATGCAGCCAGCGACTATCGGGTGACCGTGTATGCGGGCGACGTCGAGCTTGGCCATGCCGATGTAGACGTTCTCGACGGCAAGGTCAAGAAGAGCGGTCGGGCAGGCTATGTCGCCGTAAAGGCGGGCGATCGGCTGCTCATTCCCTTTCGCGTGCGCGACGGGGTAATCCGGACACTCACCCTTGCGCCGGCGACTGCCGTTCTTGCGCCGGGTGGAACTGTCGCGCTTGTTCCCACCGCGCTCGATTACGAGGGGCAACCCGCTACGGGCCGCGCCATCACGTGGATCACCAGCAATGCGCAGGTGGCCACCGTGAGCGCCAGCGGCGTTGTCACGGCCACCGGTGCTGGCACCGTTACCATTACCGCCTGGATGGAGGGTGTCACGGCGAGCGCGACGATCACCGTGCGCAGCACTGTCGCGTCCATCTCGCTCGCGCCGTCGACACCGTTTCTCGTGGACAACGGAGGCACTGCCCCACTCGTGCTCACCGCGCTTGACGGGAGTGGCGCCCCAGTGACGTCCGGCGTCTCTCCCGTCTGGACGTCGAGTGATCCGTCACGCGCAACAGTAACGCCGGGAACGCCCTCTTCATTCGCGGCGACGGTGACTGGCGTGACCTCCGGCAGTGTGACCGTCACCGTCACGATTCCCGGCACATCGCTCTCGCGCTCGGTGATGGTCACGGTGCTCGCTCCGCCGTTAGCGGTTGCGGCGGGTGAGCAGACACTGCTGCGCGCGGCCGATCTGCTCGGTCCAGGCGTGCCCCTCACGTCACTTACGTGGACGTCGAGCGCACCCACCACGATGTCGGTGGGTTCCAACGGACTCGTGACTCCTCTGGCAGTGGGTGTTGTCACGATCACGGTGACGGCGCAGCTCCCCGGCGGAGGGGTGGCAAGCGGTAGCATAAAGCTCACGTCGCAGCTTCCTGGCTGGTGCGTCATCAAACCCGCGATCCAGATCCTGCCCTCGGCCTTCCAGGTCCTGTTCGTTGGCCAGCCGAGTCTTCAATTGACGACGAGCCTGGCTCCCGGCGCTGCGCTCAGCTGGGTGTCCGGCGTGCAAGGCGACCTGCAGCCGTACAGTCTCTCCGCTGAGGGTCTGCTCACGCCGATCAAGGCAGGCTTTGGCACGATGAACGCCATCATTCCCGGCAGCAATACCTTCGGGACGGGTTGTGTCGTCATTATCGGTGCGTATGTGGATCCCGGCCCGGCACCAACGGGCATCCGTATCGTCACGGTCCCCACGCTCCCCGTGCTCACCATCTCCCCGGCCGGTCTGGCGCAAAGCACGGTCGTGAGCGCCGAAGTCGTGGACGCCGCTGGAGTGCGCATTCCCGGCAACTACCCCTTCCAGTGGTCGTCGGGCAACTTGTCGGTGATGACGGTGGCACCCAGTGGCGCATCGGCGACGATTACGGCGGTCGCAGGCGGAATGGCATCATTGAACGTTTCTGCTGTGTTGCCCACCGGAAATTTCAGCAAGAGCGTGTTGGTGACCGTTGACGACCAGCGGCCTGCCCTTCCGGGACCAGGGGTTGTGACGGTGACGCCGTCGAGCGGGCTCACGCTCACTGCGGGTCAGAGCATGCAGTTGACGGCAACAACGAGCGGCGCACAGCCAAATCCTGCCGACATCGCGTGGACCTCCACCTCGCCCACGTGGCTCGCGATCATCGGTACTGCAACCGGTAGGACAATTACCGTCAAGAATACAGGGCTCGTGCCGCAGCCGTACGCGGCCCAGGTCAATGTGAATCTCACGGCCAACGGCGTCACAGGCTACGGATCGATCAGGGTGCCGATCGCGCCGTAGCGTTCAGGCGCGTTGGATGAACAAGCGCGCGCAGACGGGCCGTTGGCCTGTTTGCGCGCGCTTCTTTCGATAACGGGCAGGGTGGGATTCGAACCCACGGTACCGTTGCCGGTACGCCGGTTTTCAAGACCGGATCATTCAACCGCTCTGACACCTGCCCAACAGGAATAGGAACTCGTCTTCGTTTCGCTGTTCTCCGCTGAGATTCGTTCCAACGTCCGAGTGTCCGGACAAGTCCCTGATCTCGAGCAAGCTAAGGCCATGCCCGGCCCGCGTCACCCCGAACGTATGACAAAGAGAACGCGGCGATTGCCTCAT
>JAYVNZ010000091.1:0-12401 GCA_043758185.1 Gemmatimonadaceae bacterium
TATGGTCCCGCGCCGGCGAAGGCGACGAAGAAGAACCCCCATCGTTGGCCGCCGATCGTGCCCAACTCGGCTACCGTCCTCGTGATCGAGCACTGATCCATGCCCCTCGCGCGTGACCCGTTGAGTCGGCGGGGTCGGCGGCTGAGGGCCACACCATTGCCTCAGTCCCGATCAGGTCTGCTACCACCGCTGCCTCTTGGCAGCGCGCATGATCGTCGGAACGCAGATCCTCCGTCGTGAGTCCCCACGACGCCAGAGACGCGTCGGTGGTGAGACGGGCGACCGCGTGGAGGTGAATCTTGAGAACGAACAGACTCCGCGAGTGCAGTTCATCGAGCGCGACTCGGTTGCGTTCGAGCCGCCGCCGCGATTCGCGGCCCGCGGTGTCGGCTTCGCGTGACGCGTGGATCGCGCCAGAGTGACTGGGAGCTGAGTAAGACGGCGCTGCACTACATCGGGGGACTGCTACGCCACGCACGGGGTTCGTGCGCCATCACGAATCCGCTGGTGAACTCGTACAAGCGGCTCGTGCCCGGGTACGAGGCACCGGTGAACGTCGCGTGGAGCATGCGCAACAGGTCGCCCATGCTGCGCATTCCCGAACGACGCGGTCCCGGCACGCGTGTCGAGCACCGCGTGCCTGAACCTGCCGCCAATCCCTATCTCGCACTGACGGTGATGCTCGCCGCTGGGCCCGACGGCATCCGCACGAAGGCGGACTATCGCGGACCGGTGAACGAAAACATCTGGGAAATGAGCCACCGGGAGAAGCGGCGCCTGCGCATCGACGACCTGCCGCAGGACCTGAACGAGGCCTGCGACGAGCTCGAGAAGAACGATGTCATCACGGCGGCGCTGGGCCCACACATCGTGCACCACTTTCTCGCCGCCAAGCGGCAGGAGTGGCGCGAGTACATCTCCCAGGTGACGCAGTGGGAACTGGACAACTACCTCGGGAAGTTACTAGGGCTGTCTGCGGTACAACGACTTGCGGTGCTGTTGTACCACAGTACCTCATCTCCGGCTGACGGACCGCTTGGAGTCGCTCAGCGGCCCAGCGCCCCCGCTGCCGCACATGTGCAGACGGGCCATGCGTGCCGCGGTGTCATCGGCGAGCTGGCCATAGCACGTTTCGGTTGTGCGAACGGAGCCGTCGCCGAACTCTCCTCGAATCGGTTACCTCTTCGCCTCCCTGGCGAGGCTCCGGCCGAAAAATGGGAGCACGTGGTTCTGCATGCGGTCGGCGACCGCACTCACGTGGTCACCGGGGTACAGCTCGAAGCTGTTGGCGATCCCGTAGTCATCGAGGATGCGGTGCAATTCGGCGGTGTCCGTGCGCAGCCCGTCACGGTCGCCACAGTCGAGCGCGATCGCTGTGTACTGTCGCAAGTTGGCGACGTACTGGTCAGCCATGGCGAGGGGGGAATTGGCGGCCCAACGGGCGAGCACGGACGCTTGTGGCACGCCGTCCTTCGTCGGCAGGTCGAGGTAGAGCGGTGGCGCCTTCGGGTTCGGTGACCAGGCCGCCGCGGAGGCGACTGTGGCGCGCGCAAAGAAGTCGAGCCCGTCCGGCTGGCCGGCGGCGACCGCGGCTTCGACCTTCTTCGCCATCTCGGCCGGGGGTGCGCCGCGCGCCGACATGCAGCACGGGCTCATGGCGTAGAACGCAGAAAAGACCTCCGGGTGCTTCATGGCGATCCGCACCGTGCCGTAGCCTCCCATCGAGTGGCCTGCGATGCCACGACTGCGACGGTCCGCGACGGTGCGGTAGTGCGAGTCGATGTAGGTGACCAGGTCACGCGCGATGAAGGTCTCCCAGTTTCCCGTCGTCGCCGAGTTCGAGTACATCGATCCGTTGTGCCGCGTGCGTGCGTCGGCCAACACGACGATCATCTCGCGCGTGCCAGTCGCGAACGCGCCCTCAATCGTCTGCGGCGTCTTGATTTCGGTCGACCACTTCTCGTTGTCGATCGAATATCCGTGGAGCGCGTACAGCACCGGGTAGCGTTGCGTCCGGCTCTTCGCATAGTTCGGGGGTAGGTACACGATCACGTGGCGGTCTGGCGAATCCCCTTCGAGGTTGCCCACGAGCGACGCACCGTGGACCGTGATGCGCTCCGCGGTGACCGGCGCGGCTCCGGCCACCGGTGCGGGCACGTTGAGCGCAGCGCGCTCTGACGTCTGCGATGGGGTTGCCGGTTGTGCCACGGCGGGAGCTGAGAGCGTGAGGAGCAAGGCGAAGATCGACGCGATGGTGCGCATGTAATTCAACCTCTGGCGGCGTGTAAGGTGGTGGCTCGTCAAGGTGTACCCTACCCATCGCCGCGACGCGGACGCCGCCGAGATGCTGAGCTTCGCGGCGCCGAGGAACGATGGTTCCGCGAACGCGAGCCCTTCGACGACCAGCGGTATGGCGAAGAGAAATCGAGGTACGTGAGATCGCGGACTCGTTAGCTCGTAGTACCCTCTGCCACGAAAACCGGCATGCGTTCCCTTGACAGTACCACATCTTGTACCAGATGTGTTGGGAGAAATCGCCCCCACTCCCATCTTCAAGCCTCCCACAGCGAGGGTGAGCGGCTGTGAGCGCTCTGTTAACAACTATCTCGCCAAGTACCAGGAAACGGACACTGACCCTGCGCGAAGGCAACGACGAAGCGCCTCGGCGCACACACGCTGGGCAGGCTGCGCACCATCGCGCATCCCTGCTGTCTGACGCTTGTTAGCGCCCGATATTGAATCCCGCTGCTCCCAGGCCCAGTGGATACGCGGTTGGAATAGTGCCGGACCCAGGCCCTTCGGATTGCTCCCAACAGGGCCGGATATACGAGGAATCGCCGGAATGGCGCAATCGCAAGCATATAGCGTGTGCCATCGGTCAGGTCGCCCGGCCGCAGCAGTGCGAATCGGTGTGCCATTCCGTTCAGCAGGCTTCAGTGAGAAGCGCACGCGCGACAGTGGCGATCACAGCCCCTCGTGAATGAGTGATGCTGCGCGTCCCCCGCACAGCCCCTCGAGATGGAGTCGTACTGACGCGAGTCCCGGAAGTCCAGTCAGCATCGTCTCGAGCGCGGTGCGCTCTCCGTCGAGCGACCTGTGTGGACGTCGCACGAACGTGCGAACGTTCTCGCTGCGGACCCCAAAGAAGTGGTGCGTCGCCACGTCAATGCCGACCACGTGCGCAATCCGGTCGCGTTGGTCGACAGAGAACCGACGCGGGGGGTGTTCGTGGGTCCATTCGTAGTGGGTTGTTCGTGAAATTCCGCCCAGCAAATCCAGGCGCTCCTCCACGGTGAGCTCCCGCCAGTCGGCAATCTGGGTAAATAGGCCGATGAGGCCTGCCGAGTCGCCCTCATCGGTTGCATGTCGGGGAGCGCGGATGCGAAGTGCATTCCGGCGGGCACGAAGCACAGCGCACCGACGATGCAACCGTTACCGACCGACGCATTGTCCATGATCACTGCGTTCATGCCGATGAGCGCATTCGCGCCGCTGTGTGCACCGTGGACGACCGCGCCGTGCCCCACGTGCGCTCCCGATTCGAGGACCACTGTGACGCCGGGGAACATGTGGATGGTGCAATTCTCCTGCACCTTGCAGCCGTCCCCGATGACGATGCCTCCCCAATCGCCGCGAATGGCAGCGCCCGGGCCGACGTACACGTCGCGGCCGATGATCACGTTCCCGGTGACGGTCACATTCGGGTGAATGAAAGCGGTGTCATGCACGACGGGAATGAATCCGTCGAACGAGAAGATGTTGGACGTCATGCGCCTGGGCCCCAGAGCAGATCCTTCGCGACGCTCAGGATGACGGCCATCTCAGGTGCGCTCGAGCACCGTTGCCATGCCCTGCCCCACACCGATGCACATCGTGGCGAGCGCATAGCGCTTTCCCGTTCGCTGGAGCTCATGCGCGGCCGACAGCAGGATGCGGCCACCGCTCATCCCCAGCGGGTGTCCAATGGCGATTGCGCCTCCGTTCGGATTCACCCGCGGGTCGTCATCGGCGATGCTGAGCGCACGAAGGCACGCGAGGGACTGCGCTGCGAAAGCCTCGTTGAGCTCGATCACGTCCACCGCACTCAGCGCGATGCCGGCGCGCGCCAGCGCGCGTTGCGATGCGGGCACCGGCCCCATGCCCATGATCCGTGGCTCGACGCCCACGACTGCGGTTGCGACGATGCGCGCCAACGGTGTCGCGCCGATCTCGTGCGCCCCCTGCTCCGATCCGATCAGGAGGGCGACCGCACCATCGTTGAGCCCGGACGAATTGCCGGCCGTCACGGAGCCCTTGCCATCGGTGCGAAATGCGGGTCGTAGCTTGCCAAGGGTTTCGAGCGTCGTGTCGGCACGAATGAATTCGTCGGCGTCCACCACCTTGCCTGCAGCACCCTTCTTCCGCGCAACCTGCAAGGGCGCGATCTCGACAGCAAAGCGCCCACTCGCCCTGGCGGCGGCCGCCTTCTGCTGCGAGCGCAACGCGAATACGTCCTGGTCGTCCCGGCTTATCCCGAATTGCTCCGCGACATTCTCGGCCGTCTGGCCCATCGCGTCCGTGCCGAATTGTTCGAGCATGGCGGGATTCACGAAGCGCCAGCCGAGGCTCGTGTCGAACATCTCGACGTCGCGCGCGAAGGCCTTGCTCGCCTTTCCCATCACATACGGCGCGCGCGTCATGTTCTCCACGCCCCCGGCCACGAAGAACTCTCCCTCGCCGAGGTTCACGGCTCGTGCCGCATTGGCCACGGCACTCATGCCCGATGCGCACAGCCGGTTCACCGTCTCACCCGGAACGGAGACCGGCAGACCCGCGAGCAGGAGGGCCATGCGCGCAACGTTGCGATTGTCGTCGCCCGCCTGGTTCGCGCAGCCGAGGATGACGTCGGTGATGCGCGCCGGATCGAGGCGCGCCTGGCGAGCCAGGAGCGCGCGAATCACGTGAGCCGCCATGTCATCGGCGCGCACGTCGGCAAGTTGGCCGCCGAGTGTGCCGACGGGGCTCCGGACACCGTCGAGGATATATGCGTCAGTCATGTCACTTCACGATTCATGGTCCGACAGTCTGACCCGCTGGCGCTCCGGGGCAGCTCGTCGGACAGGACAGCAATCTGAATCGACGTCTGGATGACGTCATCGCGCACGGCTACAGTCATGTCAGCAGCCCTCTTCCTTCCATCACCCGCCTCCGGAGCAAGGGACTCGACCGGTATCGCTCCTCGCCATAGTCCGCGTGCAGCGCCTCGAGTCGCTCGAGATCACTCGTGGGCCAATCTCGTCTCCCCACGCCAACAGCCCTTTCGGATAGTTGACGCCTTTCGTCATCGCCGTCTCGATGTCCGCGGGCGACGCGACCCGCATGTCTACCGCGTCCACCGCCGCCTTCACCAGCATCGCCAGCGTGCGATCGACGATGCCGCGCGCGAACGTCTCGGAGTTGAGCGGCGAGATGTGCGGATCGGACCAGCCGTGCCAAATCAGCAGCTTGCCGCGGTGACGCGCGAACGCGGAGAGATCGGGGTCGCTCGCGTCGTAGAGTCCGTGCATCGGCATCAGTCCCTCGAGCGTCGCCGCCGTGAACTGGAACTGCGAAAGGTCCCAATTCGGCGCGAGCGGTCGCCAGTAGCCAAGCGAGACGAGCATGTCGGTGGCGATCGTAGCGCTGAATACGGGTGCATTCGCCGAGCGCGGAACGAACACGCCGGCCCAGGAGAGCTCCGATCCCGGCTGGGGTCCGCCGATCACGAGCCGTTCCCCGTTCGAGGTGTGTGCACCTCTGTAAATCGCCGCCGCCGCGACAGCGGCTGCATGCGTCAGGCAGTTCGTTTGCGTCGGGGTGCGACACTCCAGTGTCGCGGGGACGAAGCGACACGCTGGGGGGTTGAGGATGGCGCCGTCCTTGAGCCCATCGAGCGAGTCGCACGCCGCCAGCACGCCCGCGTGCAGCACCGCGAGATCCGCCGGGAGCAGCACGGACCTTCCGTCGGGCGCCACGCTGCGCGCGTTCCACGCATGGTAGAAGCTGTTCTGCACGAGAAAATTGAACGCCGGCGCCCCGGCGGCGATCCCGTCAAAATCTCCGGGATAGCGCTGCGCTTCCATCATCGCCTCACGGCCACCGTCCGAGCACCCGGAGAAGTACGACCACCGCGATGGCTGGCGGTAGAACTGCGCGATCATCGCCTTGGCAACGAGAGCAGTCGTGTGCACGCCGCGATACGCGAAGTCGACACGCAGCTGCGAGTCGGACGCGCCCCAGGTGCCGCCCTGACCCTGATGGCCCATGTCCGTCGACCCCACCGCGAACTCGCCGTTCTGGAGCATCGGGCATGCGCGCTAAGGCGCGCGGACGGACAGGTTGCCGCACAGGCCGCCGCACCCGGTTTGCAAGTAGCGTTGCGTCCAACCCTGCATGGGAAGCCGCACTTCGAACTGAATCTGCGGCGACACGTACCCTTTCACGACGCACATCGCCCTTCCGTCGACCTGCGCCTCTCGGGCGTCGGTCACCGGCGTGGGCGCCTCTGCCAACGAAGGGACGAACGCGCGCAGCAACGCGCACGCCACCTTTGGTGCGACTGGCGGAAGCGCGGCCTGCGCCCCGGCTGCCCTTGCGGCGATGCCCAACGACAACGCGACTGCGAGCAGGGGGCGGGTCATCACCGGCCGCGCCGCCCGCGTAGTATGCCGTCGAGGCTGTACGGTCCGGCGCCCGCTGCGAACAAGTACAGATAGACGAAGCAGAACAGCACCGCGGGCTCGCCGCCGTTGCGGACCGGCCAGAAGCTGCGCGGAAAGTTCACCTGGAAATACGCGACGGCCATCTCGCCGCAGAGCAGGAAGGCGATGGGGCGCGTGAACAGGCCAAGCACGATCGCCGCGCCGCCAAAAACCTCGAGCACTCCGGCAATCCAGAACTGCGAGAACATCGGAGGCGCCCCATTCCACGGGCGCGCCGGGTCGGCGAGCAGTCCGAAGAGCTTCTGCACGCCGTGCTGCATGAATAGCGCGCCCGTCACGATGCGCAGCAGGGAGTGGGTAGTGCCGAGCAGCCATGCCGGAATACGGTTGGCGCGCACGAGATCATTCATTGTCAGGCCTTTGAGGATGTGAAGTGGGGCGCGAGCCCGTCGCGCAGCCCATACAAGCCCGCTCTCTGAACGAGCTAACTACCGTGATGGATTGGAATGGAGCGGCCCGTCGAGGCAACTCGCGTTACTCCATCTGTTACCAAGGGTGTTGAATGGCAACCGGCTTTTTCGCACTCCTCCTGGGCCGGAGCGGGAGGATGACGGTGACCAGATGCCAAGCGACGCAGGTTGCTCACCAAACTACGGCATAGGGATCATATCGGCTTGCGACCGTCAAATCCCTTCCCGACATTCCGATCCCCGCGCGTGACCCTTCGCCCATCGCGGGGTTGCGTGCGGCCCCTGGCGGTGGGAGGTCGCTTCTTCGCCGGGGGTATGGGCTCGGCGTCATCTCGCCGCCTATGGTATGTCGCTGTCCGATTGCCGACGCGCGTGAATGCTGGTTATCGCCAGGAAAACGGACGTGACTTGTCTTCGACCTTCACAGTACGTTGTGCAGACATGACCTCTGTTCGTTCTTCGAGCGAGCAAAACAAGCTGGGATCGTTCGTCGCCATGGCCCCCCACTTCCGCTTTGCAGCCGTGATCTCGTCGCCTGACAGGTGACGATGTCCATTGGGGGGCAAGTCGAATTCCTGGGCAGGACTGCCGAGATCTTCGAAGTAGCCCTCAAATCCGCCCGGCGTGCACAAAAGCAGAAACCGCGCAGTGTCCGAGATGACGCGAAATTCATGACGGGTCGAATGCGGGATATAGATGAACCCACCGGCGGTGACGCCATAGTAGACCGTATCGCCGACCGCGTAGTCCAACTCACCATCAACGATGTAGAAACTGTCTGTGACCGCCGAATGGAAATGCGGTGGCGCTGCAAAGCCTTTGGGCGCAACTTGATCGAACAAGGAGAATTGTCCCCCCGTATCGAGGGCCCGCGCCTTCGTCGAAAACAGTGCCTCATGGAACCAGAGAGCAGGTCCTTCTTTGGGATAGAGCACGTAGCCGGGCTGCATCCCTTCCGGCGTCCCGCCCGAGCGGTGTGTGGAGACAGGGTCGTTGGATCCGATCTCAACGGGCGGGTTGGTGAAAGATTTGGTCTTCATGTGTTTTCTCCGTTGACATTCTTCGGTTGCAACAGGCCGTCTTCGATGAGCGTCCTTTGCGTGATGTTCAGAGCGCCAAACGCCCGTGGCAGGCCGGTGTAGAGCGCAAGCTGTTCGTAGAGAGCAGGAAATTCTTCGATCTTCATTCCGTGGCGCAGGCCTGCGCGTACATGCACCGGGACTTCATGCTCGGCGCCGAGCGCGACAATCGCTGATATCGTCGCAAGCGAACGATCGCGTCGACTGAGCCCCGAGCGTGTCCACACTTCGCCCCAGCAGTAGCGGGTAAGAAAATCCTGGAACGAACGGGTGAAGGGCGTGATGGCTGCGATCGTCTTGTCGACATGCGCGTCGCCGAGCGCAACGCGGCGGCTGCGAAAGCCGATCTCGAGAGTGGCGGCCGAGCCGAAATGGTCGAGCAGCGCCTTGGCTGCCTTCGCCGGCTGTTCGAGGGTCACGAGATGAGCGGCGTGCGCAATTCGCTCACACTTCACTTGAGGCAGCACTGCGGCCATCGCTTCTGCGGCGCTCGCATCGAAAAACGCATCCTCTTCACCCGAAAGAACCAGAAGGGGCGCGGCGACACGGCCAAGGTCCTCGCGCAAATCGCATTTCGCAAAGGCTTCGCAGGCACTCGCCAAGCTCGCTGGTTGGGACGCAGCCACGGCTTCGCTCAGCATTGTTCCAAGCGCCGCATCGCGCTCCCGAAGCGCCGGCGTGAGCCAATGGCGCAGGAAGATGTCTGTGGTTGACTCGATTTCGCCACGGCGCAAACGCGCGGCAAGATCGTTCCAAACCGCCGCATCGTTGGGAGAAGCCGTGGCGCCGATCAGCGCGACACGGGCGACTCGCAGCGGATGATGGATCGCAAGCCAGAGGGCAATGCAGCCTCCCAGTCCGCAGCCGGCGATATGCGCTCTGGCGCAGCCCGCAGCATCAAGCGCCTCCAATGCCTCCTTGCCGAGTGCCGCGATATCGGTGTTGGTGGCATCTGAACGCAACGCGGAACTCCGGACGGGCCGAATAATCTGAAATTGCTCCGAGAGCGGACCGAGCACTGCGTTCCATGTTGCCGACCCGGCACCGGGCGTATCGAGAAGAAGAAGGGTTTGCGCGCCGGCCGGCCCTGCTTTCCATGCCCCGCCTTGATCGTGGTGATGGTCATGCCCGTGCCCATCGCCATGTTCGTGATTGGGCTGACGCTGTTCGTTATCCATAGTAGCCTCTTTCATGTTCGCAGTTATTCCAGTTCAATTCGATAGTTCTGCCGCGCCATGCGACTGGAGCGTTGCGTTTCCCGAATCGGCGCGAGTGGAGAGTCCATGCAGAATGACGCCTGTCGCCGCAATCAGCGCAGGTATTGCGAGCGCCGCGAAGACGGCGCCAAATTGCCATCCGAGCGAAAGCAGGAGGCCGCCGATCAGCGATCCCAGGATTCCGCCGCCGCGGCCGATCCCGTTCATCCAGCTCACACCGGTTGCGCGCACTTGTGTGGGATAGAAGGAGGGTGCGATCGCGTTCAAACCCGTCTGGGCTCCGCCGATGAAGAAACCGGCAACGCCGACCTGCACCGGTAACCACCCTGCGTTCAGGATGTTGGCCCCGAGCGACAAGATGGCCACACCGCCAAGCACATATGCGATCGCGACAATCCGAGTGCCACTGAAGCGGTCCATGAGAAAGCCGACCAGCAGCGCTCCTGGAATGCTTCCCACCTGGAACCTCGCCGAGATCGAAGCAGCCTGTTGAACGGTGGAGCCAGCATCGGTGATGAGTGTCGGCAGCCATCCCGTGATGAGATAAAGAATGAGGAGACCCATGAAGCAGCTCAGCCACAACATCACGGTCCCGAAGGCGCGGCCGCCCTCGAACAAAAGCTGCACCGGCACTTTCGCCTTGTGCGCAATGATCGGTTCCGGGCTCGTAAACGCTTCGGAACCCGTGAAGCCGCATTTGCAAACTCGGTTCAGGAGAAGTGCAATCTCGCGCGAGGGCCGTCCGAGGACCGTCAGGAACCGCGCGGATTCAGGAAGCAACCAGAGCAGCACCGGAACGCTTGCCACGGGTAGCGCGCCGCTGAGAAGCAGCACACCTTGCCATCCATGATTCCCAAGTATGATCGACGCGATAAATCCGGCGAGTCCTGATCCCATCGCGAAGCCCGCGAACATGACGGTGAGGAGGAAAGATCGAAGACGCCTCGGCACATATTCCGACAGCAGGGTCGCAGCCGTCGGCATCGCTGCGCCGAGGCCAATACCCGTGACAAGACGGAGAGCCGCTAATTCTATCGGCGAGCGCGCCAGTGCGCAGAGGGCGTTGAACAGGCCGAACGCCAGGACCGACCCGATCAGGATTTTGCGACGACCGAACCGATCGGCGAAAGGTCCGACGACCATGGCGCCGATTGCGAATCCAAACATCGCAGCGCTCAAGACTGCTCCGAAGGCTACGCGGGAAATTTTCCAATCCGCCAATACCGAAGGCGCGATGAAGCCCATCGCCGCAGAGTCGATGCCGTCCAGCATGGCGATCACAAAACAAAGCCCCACTACCAACCATTGATAGGCTGACAGGGGCCGCTTATCGATGAAGTCCTTTACGTCCACGACATTCGTGCTCATGTTCAGTTCCTTCCTTTGGCAACCGTGAGCGCAAGCGGCTTTGCGCGGGCAAGATGAGGCTCGATCGCTTCTATGTCTCCGTACTGTTGCTGCAACCCGGCGATGACGATCAGCAACCGACAAAATCCTCCGCATTCAGCATCCAGCCCTTCGCTATGAAGTCGGCGCGCGCCGGCGAAAAGATATCAATAAGCAAATGCCTGCCGCCGCCTGTGCCTTCGGTCGTGTGGATCATCCGCACCGGCACCACCAGCATGGAGGGACTGCCAACTTGTACGTGGCGATCATCTTGCCAAAGGTCCGCATTCTTCCCCCATTCGACCCGCAGGTGATGCAGGAATGAACCCGCAAGTGCGAGCGAGCCCTGCTCAAAATCCTTGTGGAGGTGGGGCGACAAAGCGCTGCGGTCCCGCTCGCCCTCGTAGTCGACCCAGTTAATCGACATCGTCTCAGTCTGCAGCATCTTCAGGCGCGGATTATCCTGTGGCGCCTGAAGTTGGGTCATGTCGAAAATCTGCGGCGCCCGAAGGGGTTGCTTACGGCGCCAAAAGGTCTCGACCGGCGCCACTTCATCGTCGGGCGCTTCGAAAGCCACAGCATTGATCGCCGAGGAGGCAGGACGTGCATTGGCCGTGCTCAAGAGCGCAATCTGTCCACAATCCTTGAGCAAAAAACGCCAGCGTCCTGCCGGAAGAATCACGACGGAGTTTCTGGCAACCGACCAGGTGTCGTCATTGCCTTCCAGCGTCGCCGCGGCGTCCGGCAGAAGTGCAAAACTCTCGCTATCTACAGAAGCATCCAGGGCAGTCCCCGAAGCGCCGAGCGCAAAGTCAACGGTAAAGTTTCTCGCTCGAGCAAACCAGCGGCTGTCACCAGCGGACTTTGCACCGGAAAAATCAAGAACGGTGGGTGTGCGTGTGGACAATTCGACAGCGGCCATCAGCGCACTTTCGGAATGGGCTCGCCGGCCCTTTGGAACGCAGAGGCGATCGAAAACAAACGACCCAACGCGCCATAGGTCGGCCCGCCAAGCCGCGACAGCGGCTGGGCCTTTTCCGTATCGAAACGGCCGTCTTCGGTCAGCATCTCCGGATCAATGCCCAGCATGACGACGTGACCGAGGACGATGGTGCTCGGCGTATCGCCAGGATCAACTGGCTCGATCCGAATGAAATCAATGGCCCGGCACTCCAACGTCGCCGGTGCCCCTCGCACTGAAAACGGTTTGACGCTTTGCGACTGTGCCTTTTCGATGCCGAAGGTCTCGAACTCGTCCTCACCGTACGGCAGCGGCGTCGACGAAGCGTTGATTTGCTCCGCCATCGGCACACTAGCGAAATTGACGACGAACTCGCCGGTCGCGCGAATATTGCCAAGTGTATCCTTTTGCGCACGGCCTTCGGGCGTGTTGATCGATACCATGACCGTCGGCGGAGCCGTAGAGACGAGATTGAAATGGGAGAACGGCGCGAGGTTCGCCACTCCATCCGCGCTGAGCGTTGAAATCCACGCAATCGGACGCGGCGTCACGATCGCGTTGAATATGGTTCGGCGGAAATCGGGTTCTCGCCGCGGATCGAAATACAG
>JAYVNZ010000092.1:0-13130 GCA_043758185.1 Gemmatimonadaceae bacterium
GCCATCGCGCCCGGCAGCGTATGGGCAACGAAGCGGTGGCCGTGGTATGCGGAGCTCGCTGCCCTGCTCCAGACGCGCATGCGCGTGGTGATCGTGGGCGGAGCGGACGACGCCGAGCTGGCGCGTGCGATCATGACCGCGGCGCCGGCAGCCATCGACGCGACTGGAAAGCTGTCCCTGCTCGCCTCGGCGGCGCTCATCGGGCGCGCGTCGGCGCTCGTCACCAACGATTCGGCACCACTCCACCTTGCGTCGGCGATGGGTACGCCCACCGTGGCGATCTTCGGACCGACTGTTCCCGCGTTCGGGTTCGGGCCCCTGGCGCCCAAGTCGGTGGTGGTGGGACATGAGGCCCTGACGTGCCGCCCGTGCGACCGGCACGGACCGCAGCGGTGCCCGCTGGGCCACTTTCGCTGCATGCGCGAGCTGGATGCGACGATGATGGCAGAGCATGTACGTTCCCTCCTCCCTCTCACTGACGCACACGCATGAGCTCCCCGCGAGAGCAGTACATCATTGGTGTCGACCTGGGCGGCACCAACATCGTGGCCGGTGCGATGACAGCGGACGGCACGCGTCACCTCGCGATGCGCAGCATCCCCACCAACTCGTTTGTTGGCGACGAAGGGGTGGCTGACCGGATCGTGGGGCTGGTGGAGGGCGTGATCCTGGACTCGATGGAGCAGACCGACTGTGCGCGCCGGGATTTCATCGGCATCGGCGTTGGAGCGCCGGGCCCACTGGATCGCGAGCGGGGCATCGTGCTCGTGGCGCCCAACCTGGGCTGGAAGGACTTTCCGCTCGCGCAGCGAATCCAGGCGCGCCTCAACCTGCCCACCACGCTCGACAACGACGCGAACTGCGCCACGTTCGGTGAGTGGTGGCAGGGTGCGGCTCGCGGCGGACGGAACGTGGTGGGCATCACGATCGGCACGGGGATCGGCGGTGGGCTGATCATCAACGGCGCGCTGTACCATGGATCGTCGGACATGGCGGGAGAGATTGGCCACACCACCATCGACCTCAACGGCCGGCACTGCAAGTGCGGCAACTACGGCTGCCTGGAGGCGTATGCATCCGCGCCGGCCATCGCCACGCGTGCGCGCGAGGTGCTGGTCCGCGAAGAAGGCGAGTCTGCCATTCCGGCCATGGTGGAGGGCAATTTCGACAATATCACCGCGCGCGTCGTCTACGACGCGGCGAAGCTTGGCGATCCCATCGCCAGCGAGATCGTGAAGGACACGGCGCGTTACCTCGGCGCCGGCGTCGCGAACCTGCTCAACATCTTCAATCCCGACATCGTGGTGCTCGCGGGCGGCGTGGCCGAGGCGGGCGACGCGTTGTTCGTCCCGTTGCGTGCGGAGGTGCGGCGTCGCGCGTTCAGTCCGGCGGTGAACGCCATGCGGATCGTACCAGGCGAGCTGCCTGGCACGGCGGGCGTGGTAGGCGCCGTGGCGAGCTTCAAGCAGCAGCATCTGGGAGGCGTGTGAGGTCCCTGGCGCTCCGCAGAACTGCTTTTGAACCACAGGGGACACAGAGGTCACAGGGAAGGACGAGGATGGAACCAACTCAACGCCTCGTGCCGCATGTTTCGATGTTTCATGGTTCTCCGTTTCTTCCGTGTCCCCCGTGTTCCCCGTGTCCCCTGTGGTTCGTTTTGCAGTTCAGAGCACGCGCGTAATGAAGAAGAAGCGCGTTGGAGTCATCGGCACATTCGTGTGGGACGTCATTCACGGGCGCGATGCGCGCAGCGTGCCCGTTGAGGAGTGGGGCGGCATCACATACACGCTCAGCGGACTGGATGCGGCGCTGCCGGACGACTGGGAGATCGTACCTATCCTGAAGGTGGGCCAGGACCTGGCGGAGCGTGCCCGCGAGTACATCCGGACGCTGCGTCACATCGCGCCGGATGCCGCACTCGTCGAGGTGCCCTACCCCGGGCATCGCGTGGAATTGCGCTACATCGATGAGGAGCGGCGCTCGGAGCACCTGAGCGGTGCGATTCCCGCCTGGAGCTGGATCGGCCTCAAGTCGCTGCTGGATGATGCGCAACTGGACGCGCTCTACGTCAACTTTCTGAGCGGATGGGAGCTCGACCTCGAGACAGCGCAGCTCCTGCGCCAGTATTTTCCCGGCCCCATCCATTGCGACCTTCATATGAAGGTGATGGCGGTGCAACCCGACGGGCTTCGCACGTTTCGTCCCATCCCGAATGTGGCCGAATGGTGCGGGTGCTTCGACGTCCTCCAGATGAACGAGGAGGAGATGGCGACCATCGCGCCGGACTCGATGAGCCTGGCGGCCACGGCCCTTGCGGCTGGAGTTTCGTGCCTGCTCGTGACGCTCGGCAAGCGGGGTGCGATCTATGTGGCGGCGCCTGGCTTCGAAACGATATGTGATCTTCCCCCTCGTACAGGATTGTCCACAGGGCCGCGCGGCGGGACCGGCGCGCTTGGTGCCGTGCGCACGGCGTTGGTCCCCGCAGTGACTGTCAATGGGGCTGGCGATCCCACGGGATGTGGCGACGTTTATGGCGCGACCTATTTCTCCCGGATGCTTGCCGGTGATAAGTTAGGCGATGCGATGATCGCGGCCGCCCGTGCCGCAGCGCGAAACGTCGAACACCGCGGCGCCAGCGGACTTGCAGCTCACCTGCGCGGAGAACTCAGCCTCTCGTGACCAGCGTCATCACGGTACCACCCTCGCTGGACGACCACTCATTCGAGCAGGTGGTGGAGCAACTCGCGTCGGTGCCACGCGACGCGAAGCTGCTCATTGACGCGCGGCACACGCGGTGGGCGTCGCCCTATGGGCTCACTGCGCTGCTCGCGCTGGGGCAGACGCGCGAGGAACGCGCGAGCTTTGCCGCGCCGGAAACAGAGGACACGGCGAGCTACTGGGCCCGGACGGGATTCTTCAAGTTCGCGGAAGAACTGTTCGACCTGCGCGGCTCGGTGCCCAAGGCGCGGGGCGGCGAGTCGAGCGTGCTGCTGGAGATCACGCAAGTGACGAAGAGTGAGGACGTGCACGACGTGGTGGGGCGCATCCAGCAGAAGGCGGCGCAGATCCTGTCGAAGGAACTGAACATCGACGCGAAGGCCACCGTCGGCTTTGCGATGACGTTGTCGGAGATCTGCCAGAACATCATCGAGCACGCGGGCCGCGGCGGCTTCGTGGCCGTGCAGACGTACACGTACCGCAAGCGCCTGGCGAATCGCCGGGTGGTGGTGATTGCGGTGTGCGACGCCGGGTTCGGCTTTCGACAGACGCTCGAGAGTGCACCCGGCTTCGTGCGGAGCGACCGCTGGGACGACGCCGCCGCGCTCGAGGCTGCGGTCATTCGTGGCGTGAGCCGATTTCGTGATCCAGGTCGCGGACAGGGGCTCGCTGGCGTGCGACGATACATCGGGCGCTGGGACGGCAAGGTGAGTGTCCGCAGCGGCACCGCGAAGATTGCCATTGTTCCGAGTTGGGATGACGACGTCCCGCTCACCGAGAAGCTGGCCCCGTTCCCGGGGTCACAGGTCCAGGTCACGATACCAGAGCGGGTCTCCGGGGCCCCGCGATAATGATGCACATCGACGTGAGCTCCGTACTGCGGCAGACCCTGTCGTGCGAGCTGTATTCCAACCTCGTCACCCGTCCCACCGGCGCTGCCGTGCGGACGCAGATCGAGGCGCTGATTGCCGATGGGCGCGAGCGCTCACTCACGGTGATCGACTTTTCCCACGTGGGCATGATCGACTTCAGTTGCGCGGACGAGGTGGTGGCGAAACTGCTGCTGCGCTATGTGTCGGCGGAGCGCGAGGATCGCGAAGCCTACTTCCTGTTTCGCGGCGTCACCGACGACCATTGGGACGCCATCGAGACCGTGCTGGAGCGTCACGGCCTTGCCCTCGTGCTCGAGACGGATGACGGCGCACGCATCGTGGGCATGGTGGATGACGGCGAGCGCACTTGCTGGGAGAAGGTGTACGAGCTGGGCCGGGCGCGCGCGTCCGACCTGGTGCTCGCGCTTGGCTCCCTCGACGATGCCGCGCGCGCGCTCGACGGGCTGCACCGACGGCGGCTGCTCATGCGGCTCGACGACGGATACATCGCCGTGGGAGGCCTGGGAGAAGCGCATGGCTGAGGACGCGCGCAACCGGATCCTCCGCGTGGCTTCCTTCGTCGGCACGCGCGTCACTGACCCGGAGCGGGGCCCGCAGGTGCGCCTCAATTCGGACGAGGCGCGGACGCGGCTGCTCGTGGACGGGGAGCTGGCATGGGTGCAGGGCCCGCGCCGCCAGGAGCTCGCCACGGTGGTGGTGGATGATGCCGTCGCGCGCGGTGACTGCGGATTGCGCGACGTGGCTGGCGCCTCGGTGTCCGAGCTGGTGCGCGTGACCAAACCGGACCTCGACTCGCACACGCGTCGCGGGCTATTCGCCTGAGCGCTCGCCGCAGAGTAGACTCCCTTCCATGAGCGACATCACACTGTCCGGTGAGGACAAGGCCGGCGAGCGCCGCCGCGTAGAACGGCGGGGCAACGCGAGCATCGCCGAACTGACGCTGCCGGAAGTGCGGCGCATCCTGATCACGATGCTGCTGGGCGCGGTCGTGCTCGGGCTGTTCCTGTGGATGGTGAAGTCGGTCATCATCTCGGCAATCATGGGCCTGATCATCGGCTTCTACATACGGCCGGTGCACCTGTGGATCCACAAGCGCACGGGCCGCGCAACGCTCTCCGCCATCCTCACGCTGCTCGTCGTCATCGTGCCCGTGCTCGTCGTGCTGGTGTACAGCTACAGCGAGCTGGCGGATGTGGTGACCTACGCCAGCCAGCATCAGGCCGAGATCGTCGCGAAGATCGACGCGGCGGTGCGGCGCATCCCGTTCCTGGCCACGGCGAAATCCGCGACGGCGCTTGGACAGTTTGTCGTGGGTGCCACGGCGTACGGCACGCAGCTGCCGCTGATGATCAAGGCAGCACTCAAGGATTTTGCGGTCGCGGCGACCATTTTCATGTTCACCGCCTTCTATATCCTGCTGGAGGCGGACAAGGTCGGCAGCTATCTCTCGGGCAAGATTCCGCCCCGGTATGCCGAGCTGCGCCGAGCGCTCGACGTGAACGTCCGCGGCGTGCTGTATGGCGCCATCTACTCCACGCTGCTGACGCAGACGCTCAAGTCGCTCATCATCCTGGGAATGAACCTGGCCTTCGGCGTTCCACTCGCCGGCGCGCTGGCTGTCGTGTCGTTCATCATCGGGTTCTTTCCCATCGTTGGGTCGTGGAGCGTGTACGTGCCCGTGGCCATCTGGCTCGTCATCTTCCGCGACGCCATGCCGCAGGCCATCGCGATGATCGTGATCGGGACGTTGGTGAACACCGTGTTCATCTCCACGTACCTGCGCCCGAAGATCGCGGCGGACCGGTCGCGCGTACTGAACTTCTACTGGATGTTCGTGGCACTGATCACCGGCGTGTACACCTTCGGGCTCGCCGGCATCCTCCTCGGCCCCATCCTCATCGGCCTGCTCAAGGCCATCGTGGATACGGTCACGGCCGGTTCGAGCTGGAAGGTGATCGAACTGGAAGATGGCGACGTGAGCTAGGGGGCTCGCGCATGATCCGGTTCACCAGCGTCAGCAAGAGCTATCCGCGCACGGGCACTGCCGTGGACAACGTGTCGCTGCACATCGGCCGCGGCGAGTTCGTCTTCTTCACGGGGCCGAGCGGCGCGGGCAAGACGACGCTGCTGAAGATGGTGTACATGGAAGAGCGACCCTCGTCCGGGGAAGTACGCGTGAGTGGCACGAGCTCTGTTACCGCCGGCGATCGCGACGTTGCCAGGCTGCGCCGGAAGCTGGGGATCGTCTTCCAGGATTTTCGGCTGCTGGACAACCGCACCGCCGAACAGAACGTGGCCTTCGCGCTCGAGGTGACCGACACCGCGCCCGCCACGATCGGCGCGAAGGTGGCGCGCGCCCTGACGCAGGTGGGCCTGGCCGGCAAGGGCACGGCGTTCCCGCCCGAACTGTCGGGCGGTGAACAGCAGCGCGTGGCCATCGCCCGGGCGCTTGTCAACGATCCGTTCGTGCTCATCGCCGACGAGCCCACCGGCAACCTCGATGACCGGGCAACGCGGGGCATCTTCCAGTTGTTGCGCGAGATCAACGCCAGCGGCACGGCTGTGATGATGGCCACGCACAACCTGGAGCTGATTCGCCGGCAGGAGTTCCGCACCATCGAGATGACACGCGGCGCGGTGGTGTTCGACTCTGCCGAACAGAAGCCCGCACGGGAGTCCTGAATGCGTTCGCTTCGCGATGCGCTCATCGCCTTTCGCCGTACGCCGCTGCTCAGCGTGCTGAGTATCACCACGATCGCCTTCTCGCTGTTTGCCTTCGGCCTGTTCGGGCTCGTGGCGCTGAACATTCGCGAGGCACTGGACCGCCTGGAAGATCGTGTGGAGATCCGCGCCTTCGTCGCCGATGGCACCGCTCCGGAAGCCATGGTGCAGGCCGCCAGCGACATCGCCGCATACCCCGAGGTCCTCGGCACGAAGACGGTGTCGCAGGATGAGGCGCTGGTCCGCGCGAAGAAGGAGCTGGGTGACTTTCGCGATGTGTTCGAGGGTGCCGTGCTGCCGGCGTCGATCGACGTACGACTCAAGCCCGGCTTCCGCGATCCCGCGACCGTCAGGAAGGTGTCCGCGCGCATCAAGGCCTTCTCGTTCGTGGATGACATCCGCTACGGCGAGGAATGGATCGAGAAGCTCTACCGGCTGCGCAACGTGGCAGGCATCGCGGGCATCGTGCTCGGCCTTTCGTTCGCCGGCGTTTCCATGATCATCATCGGCACCACCATCCGCATGGCCGTGCTGTCGCGCGCGAAGGAGATTTCCATCATGCGGCTCGTGGGTGCCACGGATGGGTATATCCGGCGTCCCTTCCTCATCGAGGGGCTCGCGAAGGGCATCCTGGGCGGGCTGCTTGCGCTGCTCCTCACCTTTGTGACGCGCACCATCATCGACCGATATCTCATCAAGACCATCTTCTTCGACACGCGCGTCACGTTGCTCGGACTGCTGTTCGGGGCACTGATCGGCCTGCTGGGCAGTGCGTTCTCGGTGGGGAGGCATCTACGCCGGGTGTAATCGTGCGTCGCGCCGTCATGCTGCTGGTGCTCGCGCTCGCAGCCCCCGCAGCAGTGCCCGCGCAAACAGCGGACGCCCGCATGCGTGCGCAGCGGATGGAACTGGACCGGGTGCGACGCGAGCGCGCGGAGCTGGAGCGCAGGATGGTGGACCTCCAGGGAAGCGTGCACAACCTGCGCGACGAGGTCGAGAACCTCGATCATCAGCGCGCCGCCACGGAACTGGTGCTGAAGACGCTGGACGGGCAGCTCGCGTCCATCACCGGTGACGTGGAAGAGACCACCAACCGCATGGCGCTCGCCGAGGGCGATCTCACCTTCCGCCGCACCACATTGTCGCGGCGACTGGTCGACATCTACAAGCGCGGACCGCTCTACTCGGCCGAGGCGCTCCTCACGGCGCGTTCGTTCGGCGAACTTGTCGCGCGGTACAAGTACCTCCACGAACTCGCGGCACACGACCGGTCCCTGGTGCGTCGAGTGGAAGTTCTGCGTGACGACATTGCGCGTCAGCGCGGCGAACTGGTAAAGCTCCGCGACGCCGTGGAGGAGAACCGATCGGACAAGCAGCGCGAGGAGGAGCGGCTCGCCATCCTGGGTCGCCTGCGCTCCACCAGCCTGGAGCAGGCGCAGCGCACCACGAAGCAGGTGCAGGATCGCCTGGCCAGCATCCGCCAATCGGAATCGAAGCTCACGGGCGTCCTTGCTGGCATCGAGGCGGATCGCCGGCGCACGGAGGGCGCGCGTCCCAACGCGCCCCGCGCGCCAAGTGCACTGCGGACCACCGACCTGGGCAAGCTGGACTGGCCCGTGGATGGCACCTTCCTGTTCCGCTTCGGCCGCGTCATCAACCCGAACAACACCACCACGCGGTGGAACGGTGTGGGCATCGCTGCGGCTATCGGCACGCCGGTGAAATCCGTGGCCCCGGGAACGGTGGCGAGCACAGGCCAGCTTGGCACCTATGGCCTCACGGTGATCCTGGATCACGGCGGCGGATATTTTTCCATCTATGCCTCACTCAACTCGGTGCAGCCCGGCGTGCGAAAAGGGGCCGTGCTGCGGAAGGGTGACGTACTGGGAACCGTGGGCGTCTCCGATCCCGACCTCAAGGCGCACCTGCACTTCGAGATCCGCACGCCACCGAACGGGAATGCAGTCGATCCCGAATCGTGGCTGCGTGGCACTCGGTAGCACATGATCATCACGAAGCGATGCGCCGTGTGCGGACGATTTCGTGCGTATGAGGCCGATGACGAATTCTGCATCGGCTGCGGCCACGACGCGCTCGAGAGTGTGTGCACGTGCGGCCGCGCGTTCGAGTATGCCCTGGGTGAAGCGGGAGATATCCATTGCCCGCGATGCGGACGCGTGCTGCGCGGCACACCGGTGATCGACGAGTGACCCCTGCGCGCAAGCGCGCTCGCCCCGCGGTGTCGGCGAAGGCCGCGCCGCTGCTGCTTGGAGCCCACGTCAGCGCGGCCGGTGGGGTACCCGAGGCGCCGGCACGGGCACTCGCGATTGAAGCCACAGCGCTGCAACTCTTCACCAAGATGGGCAATCGCTGGGCAGAGCGGGAATGCATGGACGACGAGTGTACGTCGTTTCGCGAACGGCTGGCCACCACGCGCATACAGGCAACCATGGCGCACGACTCCTACCTCATCAACCTGGCCAGTCCCGACCCGGTGCTGCGGGCACGGTCGATTGCCTCGTTTACCATGGAGCTGCATCGCTGCCGTGCGCTCGGCCTGCACTACCTGGTGTCGCATCCGGGCAACTACATGGATGATCGCGACGCCGGCATCGCGCGGAATGCCGACGCGATTTCTGAGGCGTTGTCGGCAGCGCCTGGGAACACCATCCTCTGCCTCGAGACCACCGCGGGATCCGGCACGTCGCTCGGCGCCACGTTCGACGAGCTGGCCACGATCATTGCGAAGATCGATGCAGGAGTGCGGCAGCGCGTAGGCGTGTGCGTCGACACCTGTCACGTATATGCGGCGGGCTACGATCTCGTGCACGACTACGACGGCGTGCTTGCGCGGCTCGAGGATGCGATGGGCCTCGACCGTCTGAGGGTGATGCACCTGAACGACTCGAAGACCCCGTTCGGATCGCGGCGCGATCGCCACGAGCTGATTGCCGAGGGGTCGCTGGGCGAGGCACCGTTCAGGCGGATCATGAACGACCCACGGCTGGCGGCGGTGCCGAAAGTGATCGAGACGCCCAAGCTCGACGATGCAACCGCGACGGACGCGCGGATGCTGGGTTTGTTGCGAAGCTACGTGAACACGTAGGCGGCAGGAAAGCGCGGCGCACCGTCATGTGACCGAGCGCTCAGCCCAGCGGATACCGCACGATGTCACCCTCGATGGTCATGCCCCGCACTGCGACGTACACATGGCGGTCCGTCACGGACATCTCCCACGCGTTGCGGCGATCCAGCGTCTCGACCAACCCGTCTATCAAGGCACGCTCGATGCCGTAGAACTCCAGCTCGGCAGCCCGGTGAATCTTTTCACCTGCGAGTTGGCCCACGAGGCGCACCGGATCGCGATGCGTGTACACGACCACGCGCGGCGCGGCCTTGCTCGCCTTGTGGAGTCGCGCGGCGTCCGGCGCACCCACCTCGATCCAGACCGTGAGCGCGCCGGTCAAGTCCCGCACCGTGAGGGCGGGCACGTCCGGCTCGGCGATGCCTTTCGAGAACGTGATGCCCTCCGCGTACTCCAGGCAATACGCCAGCACGCGGGACAGCAGGTACTCCGCCGTTTCCGACGGTTGCTGGGCCGCCTTGAACGCGAGGGTCTCGTACACGCCGCGGTCAATGTCGGCCAGCTGGACGTCGAAGTTGTAGATCGTTGCGGTGAGCGCCATGGCGCGAAAGATAGGCTGCCGCACGATGCGGGCGCGGCCGTTGGGGCTCCCGGGGCGGCCGCCCTTCGGCGCAGCATTTGGTACTGTCCATGCTTGCGAACTGGACCCAAGGCGTGAAACCTGCCAGATTCCTCGTGATGACACCTCAAGAGTCGGAGATTCTGGCGAAGGTCGAAGTGCTGGCGGATCTGGAGCCGGTGGTGCAGGAGCTGATGGTGGTGCACGAAGCCAAGCGTATCCTGTGGTTTCCGCACGAACTGCTGGCTGCCGCCCCCGATACGGATCCGGACGCGCACATCAGGGAGCTGCGCAGCCGAGCGGATGGCATCAGCCTGCCGGCCCGCGTAGCGCTGGCACTCAATCTCCTCACGGAAGAAGGACTGCCGCACTTTCACCGCCTGCTGGCCACCTACCTTGGTGGCGACACGTTCTGGTCCAAGTGGACCAACCTGTGGACGGCCGAGGAAGACCGGCATGGCGCGGTGCTGCACGACTACATGCATGACAGCAAGATCCTGAACAATCCGGTACTCGAGCGCATGCAGTTCGACTACCTGCGGGCGGGATTCGAGCCGGCGTGGGACAAGGATCCCTATCGCGTGTTTGTGTATACCACGCTCCAGGAGCGGGCCACCCAGGTGAGCCACGCCAATACGGGCAAGCTGGCCGGCAAGTACGAGCCCACCATCGGCACCGTGCTGTCGAACGTGGCCAAGGAAGAGGCGCGTCACTACACGTTCTATCGCACCATCTTCAAGGAAGTCATCGCGCGCGACCCGAACACGGCGCTCGCGTCGGCGGCGGAGATCATGCCGAGCATCGACATGCCCGGCGTGAACATGCCGAACTTCCGCGAAATGGCGGACGTCATCCGTCGGGCCGGAATCTACGGACCGCGGGATTACCTCACGATCGTCGAGGAGCAGATTCGATTCTGGGCCATCGAGACGCTCGAGGGGCTCGACGACATCGGCAAGCGGGCGCAGGAAAAGATCCTGGCCATCCCCAAGCGCCTCGAGCGCGTGGCCGATGCCATGGAAAGCCGCAGCAAGTCCAAGACATTTTCATTCCCTGTCGCGTTCGCCCGCGAGTTCGACATGTAGGCCCGGGGGGCGCTGGTACCCTGTCGTCCTGAGCGAAGCGAAGGACCTGCTTGGCGGTAAGAAACAGGTCCTTCGCTCCGCTCATGACGACAGGTCGAGTGCAAGGATCGTCCGCGCGAGTGCGGGTTGTCGCTTGCCGGCCAGCAGGGCCGCTGCCATGATCTGCGCCGTCGCCGCATCCCACGGTCCACCGGACAGCTCAGCCACGATCGAGGGCAGTGATTCGATCGCCATCGCGTATGCGGGCACGAGGTCATCCGGAATGGACGGAGCACCGGGGACGTGACGTAACGTCTCCACTTCCGCCGCCACGTGCACCGCCGCGACGCGTTCGTCGGCGGTCAGCGCGATGCTCATCGCGAGGAGATGCGGCACCGCGGCGTACGCGGCATCATGCAATCGCCCGTGCGGACACAGCGTGGCCCAGATGCCGAACCACAACTCTGCGCGCACACGCACGTCGGCAGTCGTCGCCAGCGCCGCCAGCACCTCGATCAACCGCGGAATGTCCTCCGCGCTGCCGTGTGCCTGGGCGAGCTCCCGCCATCGCGGGCTGTCGAGGGCCAGCATCATCATACCTCCCTGGCCGCGCCAAGTCCGGCCGCGCGACCGGTGGCCCAGGCCCACAGAAAGTTGTAGCCGCCAATTGGACCGAAGGCATCCAGCACTTCACCACAGACATGCAGCCCGGCATGGCGGCGGCTCTGCATTGTGCGCGGATCGACTTCGGCGAGGCTCAATCCACCTCCGGTCACCTCGGCCTTCTTGTATCCTTCGTCCGATGTCCACGGCAGGTCACCGCGCACGAGCATCGTCACGAGGCGCTGTCGCTCGTCGCGCGTGAGTTCCGACAGCACGCGGTCCGCCGCAACATTCGCGGATGCGAGCAATGCGGCAGCAAGCCGGTCCGGGAGCTCCCCACGTACCGCGCCGAGTACGGTGCGCGCACCGCGGGGCTTGAGTCGTTCGGCCCATTCGTCGTCGCCAAGGGGGGTCCATCGCACGGCGACGCGCGCGGCCGGTCCCTCGCGCTCGAGGCGCGACCGGACGACGACGTGCGACACATCGAGCGCGGACGGTCCGCTGTAGCCGATGTGCGTGAAGAGAAAGCCACCGCTCGCCGTTGCCGAACGCGCACCGCTCGTGGCGGTGAGCGTGACGGTCAACGACACGCCGGACAGGCCGGCGAACGGCGCGGGCGACGCGACGAGCGGGGTAAGGGCCGCGTAGGTGGGATGCATGACGTGGCCAAGTCGCTCCAGCAGGCGAAGGCCCGTGCCATCGCTGCCGGTCATGGGCACGGACAGTCCACCCGTCGCGAGAATGACGGCGTCGGCGTCGAAGGTCGCACCTCCGTTGCACGCGACCGTCCATCCTGTGCCGCGCTGCACCACGTCCGCGACCTGTGTGTCGAAAAACAGCGAGGCGCCGCGCTGGCGAGCAAGCGTCAGCAGGCCATCGCGCACATCGCGCGCCTTGTGCGACGCGGGAAACATCTTCCGCGAGGCGCTCTCCTCCACGAGCGGAATCCCTGCGTCCCGCTCGAAGAACGCCTTCTGCTCCGCCAAGGGCCAGCTGCGCACGAGCTTGCGCAGCGTGTTGGGAGAGGAGTCAGTGATGAAACGGCTCTCGTCGAGTTCCGACGGGAGCACATTGCAGCGGCCACCGCCACTGATGAGGATCTTCCGGCCGCCATCGCGGGTGCGCTCGAGCAAGATGGTGTCCGCACCGGCGGAGGCCGCGAAGATCGCCGCCATGGTACCCGCTGCCCCCGCCCCGATCACCACCACGCGTCGCATGTCCACAATATCGCCGCGTGCGGAGTTGACTGCAGGACGAACCCTGGTGGGCTGCGGGCGGAGGAAGCTCTCAGTCGTCCAGGGGTCAGCACCAGCTTCAGCGATCAGCGGCGTGGCGTACCGGGTCTCGGGACCATGCACGCCACGCCGCTGAGTGCTGGGGCTGGGCTGGAGCTGTCCCCTGGACCACTGCGACGGGGTCGCTCTGCT
>JAYVNZ010000093.1:0-5265 GCA_043758185.1 Gemmatimonadaceae bacterium
GTCGTCGTGATGTTGCCGATGCCCACGCGCATGCACACGCGTCCACGCAGTCTGGTGTGCGTGAGATAGGCGTCGCCGGACGCGTTCACGCGCTCCACGATTCGCGCATTGAGCGCGTTTGCGGTCTCGTCATCCATGTCGGCAGGCTGGTAACGAAAGCACACCACGGCCATCACCACCGGCGCTGCGAGCTCAAATGACGGCGTGGCCGCGATCCAGCCGGCAAGCACGGCAGCCAAGCGGCAGTGCTCGCGAATGCGCGACGCCATTCCGTCGCGGCCGAAGGTGCGAAACACCATCCAGGCCTTCAACGCACGAAAGCGCCGGCCCAGCTGTACGCCGTAGTCCATGTAGTTGATAACGTCCTCCGCCGTGCCCGCATCGCCACGCAGGTACTCGGGCGTGTTGGAGAACACACCGCGCAGCAGCGCTGGATCGCGCACGTACAGCACACTGAAGTCGAGCGGCACGAACAACCACTTGTGCGGATTCACCACGATGGAGTCGGCGTGCTGGAGTCCGTTTGTGACCCAGCGACCTTCTGGCAGGGCGGCAAGCGCGCCACCATACGCCGCATCCACGTGCAGCCAGGCGCCCGACTCACGGCACACGGCGGCAATCTCGTCCACGGGATCGACGCTCGCGGTGGATGTCGTCCCCACCGTGGCAATCACGGCCAACGTCCGATACCCGCGTCTGGCATCGTCGGCGATCGCGGACCGCAACGCGCGCACATCCATCCGGTAGTGCGCATCACTCGGCACACGCACCACGTTCGCCTCGCCCAGCCCGAGCATCACCGCAGCCTTGTCCACGGAGCTGTGCGCCTGATCGGAGGCATAGACACGCAACACGGAAATGTCCGCCCCCCCCACGAGCCCCGCGTGGCGCGTGCCTGGTACCGCACGCTCGCGCGCCGCTGCCAGTGCATGCACGATCGCCACGGAGGCGGTGTCGTACACGATACCGAACAGCCCCGCCGGAAAGCCCAGCAGGTCGCGAATCCACTCGAGCACCACGGTTTCCAGTTCTGTCGCTGCCGGCGACGTCTTCCACGTCATGGCGCTCACGTTCAGCGCGGCCGCCACCATTTCTGCCAGCAATGCCGGCCCGTTGCTCGTGCTGCCGAAATAGCCGAGGAAAGCGGGGTGTCCCCAGTGCACCACGCCGGGCATGACCACGGTGTCCATGTCGGAGAGGATCTGCGTCATGGGCTCGCCATGCTCGGGCATCCGGTCACTGCACGCCGCGCGAATCTCGCCCGGGCGTATCGTCGGCACGATCGCGCGCGTCCCGATGGTCTCGCGATAATCCGCGATCCAGTCCGCCATGCGGTGCAGCGCCTCGCGCATTTCAGAGGCCGGGAGATCGCCCTGCGGCGCGGCACCGTGCGACGTCACTGCGAGCACCCGGCATGGCAGTTGCCCCAGTCACCATCATGCCGACGCGTGCGCCACGATTCACCTATGTGCTTCCGCTGCGCTCGGAACAGTCGCTCGCCGGGACGGAGCTCACTAGCTATCTCGCATGGCTGTCCGCGCGAGCGGAAACGCTCGTCGTCGATGGCTCGCCCACGAGCATCTTCGACGCACACGCCTCCGCCTGGGGCCACCTGGTGCGCCATGTCCAGCCCGACCGTGACCTCGCCACGCCAATGGGCAAGGTGGGTGGCGTGCTCACGGGCGTTCGCCTGGCATCGCACGAGTGCCTGATCATCGCGGACGACGACGTCCGGTACGACGACGACGAATCGATGGATCGCGTGATTCGCGCGCTCGACAGGGCGGACGTCGTGCGCCCGCAGAATTATTTCTCCCCGCTGCCGTGGCATGCGTGCTGGGATACGGGCCGGTCGTTGCTCAACCGCCTCCACGGCGGCGACTGGCCCGGCACCCTCGGCGTGCGACGATCGGCATTGCGGGCCACCGGCGGATACGACGGCTCCGCCATGTTCGAGAATCTGGAACTCGTGCGAACGATCGTCGCGGCGGGGGGCCGCGAGGCGGTGCCACTGGATGTGTTCGTCGCGCGACGACCGTCGTCTGCGCGTCACTTCCTGTCGCAGCGCGTGCGGCAGGCGTACGACGAACTGGCGCGGCCCCGCCGGCTCGCCTGGCAGCTCGCTGTGCTGCCCGTGACCGCAACCTGCATCGCCGCGGTTGGATGGACGGCGCTCCCCGTCATCGCCGGCGGCATTGCACTGCTCGCGGAAGCGGGCCGGCGGCGTGCGGGCGGAACCAGGGTCTTCCCGGTGCGCGCGTCGCTCCTTGCGCCAGCATGGGTGGGGGAGCGCGCGCTGTGCAGTTGGTTGGCCGTGGGATCGCGCGTGCTGCTCGGCGGCGTGCGGTATCGTGGCACTATCCTGCGCCATGCCGCCACTCCACTAAAGGTCCTGCAGGCGCGTCATGCATCGGCCGTCATGAATCCCCCGCCAGCAGTTCCACGTCGATCGGCTTGAACGTGCCATTGTTGGAGAGCTCCGCCGAACACGCGGTGACGCCCACGATGAGGTTCATCTCGGCGCGAAGCAGCAGGTAGTCGCCCGCGCGCGACCGTGGCGGCAATATCTCCAGGCTGCCATCCGGCTGCACCACCACGTTCATGAACACGTTGAGCGTGGTGGGAATCGCGTCTGGCGCGATGCCGAACGGCGCCAGGTTGCGCACGAGATTCTCGAAGCAGCTGGGATGGTGCGTCGTCGTCTTGTAGATGATCGTGAACGTCTCGGGACTGCACGGTGTGAGCAGGAAGTCATGGCGCCCCACCGTATCCTCCACGATGGTCCACATGGGGCGGCTCCGGTTGGAGTAGAGCGTGTGCCCCGTGGTCACGTAGATGGTGTTCGCGTAGTCGATGGTGCGGCCGGACGACATCCATTCAGACGGGTCGTCCTGCGAGAACGCGGTGAGGTCGGACACCTGTTCGCCAACCGGATCGATGATGCGCAGCAGTTGGCCTCGCCGTACGATGAGTCCCGTCCCCGTCTGCGGCGGCAGGTGACGCCGCTCGATGACGGTCATCGCGCACCCCGGTGAAAGGGACACTTCCACTCCTGCTCCGTTGCTCGGCCCGAGTACTGCCGAGCGTCGGACTTGTCGCCGAAGTCCGCGAGGTTCGGGTTGAGTGTGCCTTGCAGCGCAATCTCGCGGTCACGCACCGCGCCCCGCAGCCGCTCGAACCGGCCCGTTTCCCGCAGGTGCTCGAACTGGGAGCGAGGGTTGAACACGAGGGCGGGCCAGCGGAACCGCCGCGCCAGCCGAGAGCTGCCCGGGTGGAGCCCGACCACGAACATCGCGCTGCCGCTGAAGCTGAACGAGAAGCGGGGATCGTCCGGATCGTCGCTGGCTGCCTCGTCCCACACGCCGTCGGCGTCCGCGTCGCTCAAGCGCTGCAACTGGGCCCACAGCAACTGCTCGAACCCGTGTTCGCTCGTGCACACGGTGTCAGGAAACACTGCCACGAATGCGCGAAGGCGGATCTCGTCGTCGTGCCCCTGCACGAACGACGCGAGGTCCCGCGCCAACTGTCGGGTGGATGCAGCGGTCGCCATCGCGCCGTATGCCACGCACTCATAGCCATTGGCATTCACTACCCCCTTTCCCGCGAGGCACGGAAAGCCCGCTTCACCCACGAACGCGCGGAATTCGGCGTCCGCCTTCCCGGAATCCACGTGCGCCATCATGCGAACATGTTCCGGATCCAGTTCGGACTGCAGTGCACCTCGAGCCACGCAGGGTGAAAGCGCAGGTCCAGCGCCGCGCGGCGCTGGATGCCGAGCGCCGCGAGTTGCGCTTCGGGTTCTGCCGGTGTGCTGTACGGCAGTATGAGTGTGTTGGCGAGGTGGCCTGCCAGTCGTGGCGTCCAGCTGCTCAGGTGCTCCACGTTCGTGGCCGCGCGAGTGCGCCATTGCCCCAGGGGTGACTGGCCCGCATGCGCGGCGGGCGCGCCGCCGAGATGCTCGCTCCATAACGCGCGTCGCAATTCCACGATGGCGTCGGTCGCGATGTCGTCCACGCCGCGCAACTCCAGGTTCACGTCGAAGTTGCGCACACCTGCGAACACGGCGCGGCCAAGCCGGCTCTCGAAATCATCGCCGTACGAATGCAGCGACACGCCGTCCACATTGGCGCTTCCCACCGTGGCCCACGCATCGTCCGCGATGAGCACCTTGCTGTGGACGAACACCTGGTTGAGCTGCAGTCGTCGGCCCTGCTGCGCCTGGCTCCAGAGTGCAAACAGCCCGAACCGCGGATGATCGCCCAGGCCGCTCTCCGCAAGTCGTGCGTTCTGCCATCCACGATACGCCGTGATGTCGGGATTCTGGTTCACCAGCGCGATCACCTCGAGCGCGGGCTCGCGATCGAGCGCCTCGCGGATTGCGCGAATGACCGGCCGGCAACTCAGGTACTGATGCTCGACGTAGAGCAACTCACGCGCGCCGCCAATGCCCTCGATCATGGAGTCGAGGATCTCCGCATGACCACTCGGATGCCGAGGCAGGATCTTCGCGGCGGAGGTGCGCGTGACGGTCACGCCCATGTACTCCGCCGCCGGCGACGCCTGGGCAGTCGTACCAGTCGCTGGCTCCGGAGGGGCCTCGTCCGCTACGTCCGTCCACCATTCCGAAAAAATGCCGGCAAGCGCACACACCGCGCTGCCCTGCACGCGCACCGACAAGTCGTGCAGCGGCCGGCCGCCCAGTTCTCTCATGGGCCGACGCGCGTCCACAGGACGGTGCGCGCGATCATCCCAGTAGCCGTTCACGAACGGCGAACCGAGAAGAAACGCTTCGTGCCCGTCGATGATCAGCATCTTGGCGTGCAGCAGTTGTGGAAACCGGCTGATACCACGCACTGCCATGAATGGCGAGGCTCGCTTCTCCAGCGCGGCGCGCAATGGCTTGACCGTATTCACCAGGATGCTGGCGTTGAGCAGGATGCGGACATCCAGATCGTGCGCGCGTGTTGCCTGGATCAATACGTCGAGCAGATTCTCCGGCGCGTCGCTCCCCGCGTACGCCTCGCAATCGGCATCGAACGCGAGCTGGCTGATCCACACCGAACTGCGCGCGCGGCGTATCGCCTGGATCACGGAGTCGTACGCAGACGCGTTGTCGATGAGCCACTCGATCGCCACCGCGGAATCATTCGGCAGCACATCCGGCATCCGGCCCGGTACGAACTCGACGACATCAACCGGCATGCTGCACCTCTCGCTCCGCGGTCAACGCGGCCGGGCGACGGTGCACTCGCGCCGCGGGCACGG
>JAYVNZ010000094.1:0-1629 GCA_043758185.1 Gemmatimonadaceae bacterium
AGGCCGAGTGCCTGCGCCTCTTTCAAGGCGAATGGCTCGAGGCCCGGCGCCACGATGGCAAACCAGTCAGCTGCGGTGGTTGCATTCACGGTCCAAGCCTAACCTGGGTGTAGTTTCCCCGCGCGGCAATTCGCTCGAGTGCAAGTACTTGTACTGGGTTTGCTACTGAGTACTTCGAACTCCGAGTCTTTGGTTGATACTTCCAAGTACTGGCACCAGACTCGAGTACTGCGTACCTCAGTAGCCAACCCAGTACGAGTACCTACAAACGGCTCCCATGATCGACGTGCAGCGTCTCACCCGCCACTACGGCGAATTCACCGCCGTCAACGACATCTCCTTCCGCGTTCCCCCCGGCGAAATACTCGGCCTCGTTGGCCCCAATGGTGCCGGCAAGACCACCACGCTGCGCTGCCTCGCCGGCATCATCGCCCCTTCCCTGGGCAGTGTGGAGATCGCGGGACACGACATCCAGACGGCGCCCGTGGCGGCCAAGCGCGCACTGGCCTTCATCCCAGACGAACCTCACCTCTTCGACCACCTCACCGTGGAGGAGCACCTGCGCTTCGTGGGCCGCCTCTATAATGTGGCAAACGTGGACGAGCGCATCACTCCCCTCCTCCGCGAGCTCGAGATCGACGACAAGCGCTCGGCGCTGTCCACCGAGCTCTCGCGCGGCATGAAGCAGAAGCTCGCCATCGCTTGCGGGCTGTTGCATGACCCGTCTGTCCTCATCCTCGACGAACCGCTCACCGGCCTCGACCCCGGCGGCATGCGGCGCATGCGCGCCACCATTGCCGAACGCGCCAGGGCGGGCGCGTCGGTGGTGCTGAGCTCGCACCTGCTCACGCTGGTGGAGGAGTTGTGCACCGTGCTGTTCGTCATCAGCAAGGGATCGTGCGTGGCGTACGACAGCCTCGCGGGCATCGTGCAAGCGCACCCGCACCTTGCGGGCATGTCGCTCGAGGACGTCTTCCTCTCACTCACCGGAACGAACGAAGCGGCGGCACCCGCGTGATACGCACCTTCGCCTGGCTGATTCTCGTCTCCTTTCGCAACCAGCTGCGCCAGAAAGTGCGTCAGCTTCGCAATCCCCGGTACGCCATCGCGCTCCTGCTGGGCCTCGCCTACTTCTGGCTCGTGTTCTTCAATCGCTCTGCACGCGAGTCGCGCCAGCCAAGTCCGCTCGTGTCGGGCACGTTTGCCGCGCTGTTCCCCATGGGCATCCTCGCGTACGTCGCCTTTACGTGGATCGTGGGCGCGGACCGCAATGCGCTCGCGTTCTCCCAGGCGGAAGTTGCCATGCTCTTTACCGCCCCCGTGAGCCGCCGCGCCCTGGTGCTGTACAAGCTCGTGCGTGCACAGGGCGCCGTGCTCGTCACCAGCCTGTTGTGGTTCGTCCTCTTTCACCAGCCTGGCGTCGGCATCTCGCGCGTGGTGTCGTCGTGGGTATTCCTCACCACGTTCTCGCTGCACCGGCTGGGCGTCGCGTTGCTGCGTGCCTCGCGTTCAGAGCACGGGCTGAAGGGACTGCGGCGCAACTGGCTGCCACTAGCGCTCTTTGGAACGGCAGGGGCCGTGGTCGTGGGAGAGTTGCTCGCCGCGCGCCCGCGCCTCCCTGGAATTGCG
>JAYVNZ010000095.1:0-12699 GCA_043758185.1 Gemmatimonadaceae bacterium
AGCGCCGCGCGGACAGCCTCGCGCATGGCGACGAGCGCTTCATCACGCGCAGCGGGCGAATCATCGCGCACGTGGATCTCGATACCGTCGGCGACCGGCACCCGACGCCAGCTCGCTGACCGGTCGTCGTCCGTGTTGCGCACCGCGAGATCCGCGTGCGCGCCGAGTGCCGGCGCCAGCGAGGCCGCCACTCGGCGCTCGAGGATGTCGCCGGTCACCTCGGTCATCTCGCCCTTGATCGTTTCCAGCGTGGCGCCCTCACGCTGGCGGATCTTGATCGCGAGCAACTGCAACAGGTGCCGGTAGTTGTAGGTAGCCGCCGTCCCGGCGCCCTCCGGCCTGCCAAGCAACCCGCTCGCCACATAGAACCGAACCGACCGCGCACTTGGTGCCACACGCGCGGAGGCATTGGTGGGGCGAATCCCTGCCGCATCCACAAGGGCGGTCACGTGCGCTGCCAGGCCCCGGGCGTTCCAGGGAGCGTGACGCGAGTGCGCGCGCAGGAGCGCGACAGGAGAAGGGGTTGGTTCCGACATAGCGGCGGAAGATAACAGCCGCCCCCGCCGGCTGCGACGGGAATGACTCCCTGCCGATCTGCTAACGCACTCCGTTTCCCGCCGACTGTGCGCCGGACGTCGTCATGGCCGTGGGAACGCCCGCGCTCGCTGCGAGATCGGCGAGGCATTCGAGTGGAACGGGCTTCTCCAGAAAGTGCGTCGCGCCCAGCCGGATGCACGCCTGGCGATTGGCATCGTCAGGGAAAGCGGTGAGCGCGATGACCGTCGCCTGTGGGGACAGCACACCCGCTGCGGCCATGACCTGGAGCCCGCCATCTCGGCGACCGCCCAGGCGGATATCCGTGATGATGAGGTCGAATGACCGTGCAGCAAGCAGAGCCTGGGCACGCTCCAGGGTTGCCGCCGAAAGAACCGTGGTTCCATCCACGTCAAAGAGCTCTACCAGTACGTCACGTATGCAGACCTCGTCCTCCACAATGAGGACGCTGGGCTCGGCGGAAGTAGTCATGCATCGGACCATGGCGAATAGCAAGCCATGCGTGTGGTAACGCCAAAGCCGTTGATATATAATGCTTTAGATTAGACCAAGACGTTGCGCGCAATGCGTAAGATGACCGAAAATCACTCGCTGTGATGAATCCTGCGACCGATTATCGGTCACCGGGACGTTGGTCGCTTCAATTTCTCCAGCAGGGTGGACCGGGCAATTCCCAGGACTTTCGCCGCCTGTGCCTTGTTACCGGCGGTGGAACGGAGTGCCTCATCGATGGCGCGCGATTCTGCCTGCTCGAGGGACAGCGGTCCTACAAGCACAGGCGCCCCGCGAACGGGAAGCCCCAGGTGCCGAGTCTCGATCGGCGTCCCCTCTGAGAGCAGGGCGGCACGCCACAGTGTGTTCTTCAACTCTCGAACGTTGCCGGGCCATTCGTAACGCTCGAGGGCGCGCACCGCGCTGGGGGTCAGGCGTGCGCCGGTGGGGAGGAACAGGGCGGTCAAACCCGCCAACTCGTCGCGACGCTCACGGAGCGCGGGAAGACTGAGTGTCAGCACCTGGAGCCGATAGTACAGGTCCGCCCGGAACCGGCCTTCCCCAACGAGCGCCGCAATCGGCCGGTTCGTGGCCGCGAGCACACGCGCCTCGCTTCGCAACTCCGCCGTGCCGCCGAGCCGACGAAAGGTGCGATCCTCCAGCACCCTGAGGAGCTTGGGTTGCACCTCGGCCGCGATTTCTCCCACTTCGTCGAGAAACAGCGTGCCCCGGTTCGCCACCTCCAGCAGGCCGCGCTTCGCCACCTTGGCATCGGTGAACGCACCCCGCTCGTGGCCGAACAGCTCGCTTTCGAGGAACGTTGCACTCAGCGATGCGCCGTTGACCTCGACGAACGGCTGTGAGGCGCGCGACGAGCGATCGTGAACGCGTCGTGCCACGTAGTTCTTGCCGGTACCAGTCTCGCCCACGATCAGGACAGGCACGTCATCGTTGCGCGCCGCCACCTCGATCAATCGTTCGAGCGACGGCGCCGCCTCCGCGTGCCCCATCTCGCCAGGGGCCTCCGGTTGTCTCGAACGCAGGCGCGACACCTCGCGACGCAGTCGTACAAGTTCAGCGGCGCGGGTCACCGCTGCGTCGAGCGCCTCGAGATCCACGGGCTTCTCCAGGAAATCGAGCGCCCCGTGCTGCATGGCGCGAACAGCCGTCGGGACGTCCGCATGCCCGGTGAGCATGATCACCCCAAGTTCCGGATCGTCGGCCCGGAGTGCCTCGAGCAACAGCAGGCCGCTCGCGTCAGGCAGGCGCAGGTCAACCAGCACGACATCCGGCGCGTGCTCAGCGGCTGCCTGGCGCCCCTCGCTTGCCGAGGCGGCCGTGCGCGCCGCGTACCCCAGTGTGGCGAAGAACTCCGCGAGCGTTTCTCGCACGGTACGGTCATCATCGACGACGAGAACCGAGATCATGGCCATCCCTGGCCATGCCCCACACCGGGTGCACTCATGCCGGAGGAAGGACGATGGTGGTGGTCGTTCCGGCTTCCGGCGCGCTCTCCATGGCGATGGTGCCGCCGTGCTCCTCGATGATCCGCTGGCACAGCGCGAGCCCGATGCCGGTGCCACTTGCCTTGGTGGAAAAAAAGATCTCGAACACACGTGGGAGCACATCGGGAGGGATGGCAGCGCCCCCGTTGTGAAGGCGGCACCGCCACCCGCCATGTGCATGCACCGCGGTGTACAGCGTGAGGTCGCTGCCTTCCGGTGCGGCATCGCTCGCGTTCACGAGCACGTTGATGAACACCTGCGACAACTGTTCTGCATCGATGGCACAGCGCGCCGCTGGCCCGGCCCGCGTGCGATGCAGGAGTTGCGCACGGCTTTCCAGCCGGCCGCGCTGGTTCTCGATCACCTCATCCCACACGGCCTCGGGGTCGCCGGCCTGCAGGCGAATGGGATTGGGCCTGCCGAATTCCAGCAGCGCCGTCACCATGCTGTTCAACCGCTCCACCTCGCGGAGGATGCGACCGACATTGCGCTCGACGACGGGATCGTCCTTCACGCGAAAACGCAGGAGCTGCGCGGCAGACGAAATACCGAAGAGCGGGTTGCGCAGCTCGTGCGCCACGCCGGCTGACACTTCACCGATGGCCTCGAGCCGCCGCTTGTGCCCGAGTCGCCGCACGAGCCACGCCCGCTCGATGGCCGCCGCCATCTCGGCGGCAATCGTCGCGAGCACGCGCTGTACCTCCTCCAGCCGGTGCGGTGCCGGCGTCTCGTTCGCAGAAAGCGTCAAGGCGCCGAGCACGCCTTCGATGCTCGACATGGGGGCCGTGATCTCCATGCCCTGCCCCACGACCGTGGAGATGACACGCCCGGTGGCGAGCGCTTCGCGCCATGCCGGACCAAGGCGCGTGTCGAGATGCGCGACCTCTGCGGGGGCGAAGCCGGATTGATGCACGAGCCGAAGGCCGGCGGCGTCATCGTCGGCAAGGGCAATGGCCACGGCATCGCACAACATGGTGCGCCGCAGCTGTTGCGACACCTCCTGGAGCACACGCTCCACACTGATGGTGCGTGCGAGTACCATCCCCGTATCGATCAGCAGCTCGCGTGACCGATGGCTCGGCGTGATATCCACGGTGGAGAACACGTAGCCCGTGACGGTGTGCGCGTCCGCCAGTGCGCTCAACTGCATGAGGAAGATGCGCTCCTCGGTGGGTGAGCTGCACGGAAATTCCCAGCTGAGCGACGAGGCGCGCCCCTCCGCGAGCGTGGCCATGGCATGCTCCACCTGCGTTCGCACAAGCGGGTCCGTGATGGCCTCCCAGATCGATGCCCCCAACACTGCCTGGTCGTCGCAGAGTTGCGGTGCGCCGTTGGCCTGTGCGAAGCGCGCCCAGGACCTGTTCATCATGGTGATGCGCCCCTGGAGATCAACCGAGTACACAGTGATCGGAAGGGCGTCGAGCACCCGGCGCTCGAGCGGTTGCATGTGGCGCATATTACGGGTGTGGCGCGGTGGACGGAAGCAAACCTCCTGCGGACGCAACGGGGCGAGGCCAGTTCGGCCCCGCCCCGTTGCGTAGTGTAGTGATGGAGAATGCTACCGCCGCTTGCCCTTCGCGCTCTGCTTGCCGGGAGCTTTTTTCGCGGCCTTCTTCGGCGCCGCCTTCCGGGCCGGCGCCTTCGTCGTCTTCTTCACGGCCGCCTTCTTTGGCGCGCTCTTGTTGCTTGCGGTCTTCTTCGCTGCCGTCTTCATGACGGGAGTTTTCTTCGCCGGCGCCTTTTTCACGGCCGACTTCGCTGGCGCCCCCTTCTTGGCCGAAGCCGGCTTTCCTGCAGGCGCCGCCTTCTTCCCGGGTGTGCTGGCCTTGGCGGGAGAACTGGTTGCCTTGCCCTTCCCATCGAAAGCGGAGCCGCGCACCACGGAGGGCTTGTTTCCCGGATCCTTGATTGCCGGATGCCGCGACGCCGTGACCGGAGCAGCGGGAGCAGTGGGCTTCGCGGGTGACGGCTTCGTGGTGCCGCTCGGGACCGACGGTGGCGAAATGGGACGCCCACTGCCGCCGGACTTGGGAGCGCGCGCCACCACGAGCGGACTTTCCTCGTCATCGTCGTCACCATCCACAACCGGCGTGGCGAGACCCTCCTCGTCCTCGTCGTCCGCATCATCGGTGCTGTCCCACAGGTCGTCACTGTCGTCCTTGTGAGTCGTCCAGCCGCCATCCTCGTCGTCGTCGTCGTCGTAGGACGACGATCCGCCGCCGCCGCCGTAGCCAAGATCGTCGACGTCATCGTCGCGATCCGAGAACCTGAGTTCCTCGTTCAACTCGTCACCGCGCGGCATTACCGCCTCCTCATGAGATAGGACAGTCGGACCTTCGAACCTGGCGAACGTCGCAGCGTCGGCGTGCACTTCACGTGCCCTCCGCCGCGCGCCATCGCTCGTCATACAGTGTCGTAGTAAGGCAACACGCGGAATACGTCAAGCGGACGCTCCGCAGCTCGGCCCCGTCCTGCGCTGGCGGCGGCCCTGGATTCAGTCGCCGATGGCCGGCTCCGGCATCACGCCGCGCGACTCCCCGTCTCCCGCGGCCAGCTTCGACGACACCCAGCTGCCCAGGTCGTCCAGGTACGTGTACATCACGGGCACGACGAACAGCGTCAGCAGGGTGGAGGTGATCAAGCCACCAATCACGGCGCGCGCCATGGGCGCCCTCGCCTCAGCGCCCGCCCCGATGGCCAGCGCCAACGGAAGCATGCCGAAGATCATTGCCACTGTGGTCATGATGATCGGGCGCAGGCGAATCCTGCCGGCGGAGAGCAGCGCATCCGCCCGCTGCTGCCCGTCCGCGCGCAGCTGGTTGGCGAAGTCCACCAGCAGGATGCCGTTCTTGGTCACGAGCCCCATCAGCATGATGATCCCGATCATCGTCATGACGTTGATGTTGCCGCCCGTCACCAGCAGCGCAATCGCGACGCCGATGAAGCTGAGCGGCAGCGCCAGCATGATGGCCAGCGGCTGGAGGAAGGATCCGAACAGCGACGCGAGAATGAGGTAGATGAACACCACCGCGAGCCCCAGCGCGCTCAGGACGTACCCCTTTGTCTCCTCGAGGCTCTGCACGTCGCCGCCGAAGACCGTGTGATAGCCCGGCGGCAGCCCGATGGCGTCCACCGCACGCTGGACGTTCGTCGCCACCGCTCCCATTGCATAGCCGGGCAGCACGCCTGCCCTGATGGTGACCTGCTGCTCCAGCTGGCGACGCTCGATCTGTTGCGGACCCACACCGGCGCGTACGTCGGCCACCTGCGACAACGGCACCATGGACGGCAGCCCACTCTTCGCGTCACTGAACGTACTGGCCACCGGCAATTGCGACACGTCTTCCGACGAGCTTCGCAGGGAATCAGGGAAGACCACCACCACGTCGTGGGAAAACCCCTGGGGGTCTTCCCATGTCGTCGCGCGCTTTCCGGTGAACAGCGGCTGCAGGGTGGCCGCCACACTGCCCACGCCGAGCCCGGCCCGCCAGGCCTCCTGCCGATCCACGCGAACGTCGAGTTGGGGAATGTCGCCGTCATCACTCGAATTGGCGTCCGCCACGCCGGGCACCGACTTCACGGCCTGAAGCGCACGATCCGCCGCCATCTTGAGGCGAGTTGCCTCCGGTCCCTGCACGTTCACGATCAGCGGCGGGAAGCCCCGACTGAAAATCGACGTCTGTCCCATGATCGACGGCCGCACCCCCGGGACCTGCTTCAGCCGGCTGCGCAGGTCCGCCTGGATGGCGAACAGCGGGCGCTTGCGGTCGTGCTTGAGCGCAACGAAGATGCTGCCGTTGTTTGGCGTTCCCCGGAAACCGCCACCCACGGACAGGTACGTGAAGTCTGTTTCGGGCAACTTCTGGAGGAAGGACGCGATTTCCTGGCCCCGTTCCAGGGTGTACTCCAGCCGCGAACCGGGAGGCGTGCGAAAGCTGACGTTGAACTCGTCGCCGTTCACATCCGGCATCCAGGTGAAGCCAAGCCGCGGAATGATGTACAGGCTCGCGCCAATGGTCACCCCCGCCAGCAGGAGGACGGCCACGCGGTGCCCCAGTCCCCACGCGAGCCAGCGCGGATACCGGTCCGCCACACGCTCGAACCAGTCGTTGAACGCAAAGGCGCCGCGGCGAATGACGTTCGCCTTCCTGCGCTGTGCGAGCTGATGTTCGCCACCGTCGTTCGCGGAGTGCTCCACTTCCGGATCTGCCCACACGCTGGAGAGCATCGGATCCAGTGTAAAGCTCACGAACAGGCTCACCAGCACCGCGAAGGCGACAGTCACGCCGAACTGCAGGAAGATCTTGCCGATGATGCCGCCCATGAAGGCCACGGGAATGAACACCGCGATCACGGCAAGGCTCGTGGCCGTAACTGCCAGCCCGATCTCGCTCGTGCCCTCGCGCGCCGCGGCATCGTGGCTCTTTCCCATTTCCAGATGCCGCACGATGTTCTCGCGCACCACAATGGCGTCATCGATGAGCAGGCCGATCGCCAGCGACAGGGCGAGCAGTGTCATGGTGTTCACCGTGAAGTTGAACACCCACATCGTGAAGAAGGCGCTGATAATCGACACAGGGAGCGTGAGCCCGGTGATCACCGTGGAGCGCCACGAGTTGAGGAAGAGGTAGATGATCATGATGGTGAGCACCGCGCCGAGCACGATGGTCAGCTCCACGTCGGCCAGCGATTCGCGAATGCGCCGCGAATCGTCCCGGATGATCTTCATGCTGATATCGGCGGGGAGCTGCTTCTGCATCTCGGCAACGGCGCCCTTCACCGCATCGGCGACCTGCACGGTGTTCGATCCGGAAATCTTGAGGACCTCGAGCGACACAGCCGACACGCCTGTTGGCGTTTCCCTCGTGGAAATCTCAGCCGCGGTACGGCGGCTCTCTGCGCCATCCACCACGGTCGCCACGTCGCCAATGCGTACCGGAGTGCCGCGCCGAACGGCAACCGGAATGTCGGCAAAGGCCCTGGGATCCATGATGCGTCCGGTCACGCGAACCAGGCGCTCCGTTGTGCCGCGCTCGATGCGGCCAGCCGGCACTTCCTGGTTCTCGAGCGCCAGCGCGGTCGAGAGTTGTGCCGGGGACAATCCGTAGGCCCGCAGCGCGGCCGGATCCACCTGCACGCGGATCTGGCGCTTGTTGCCCCCCACGATGTTCACGCCGCCAACTCCTTCTATCGACTCGAGGCGCGTCTGCACCACTTCATTCGCCAGGTCCGTGATTTCGCGAATGGGACGCTCCGACGACGTGAGCGCGATGGCCATGATCGGCGCATCATTCGGGTCGAAATGCTGCACGACCGGATCCTGGATGTCCTGCGGCAACGAACGGCGAATGCGGGCGACCTTGGCCTGGACATCCTGCTGCGCCTGGCCCACGTCCACGCCGAGATTGAACTGGAGGCGGACAATCGAGACGCCCTCGAGCGACGTCGACGCGATCTCCTTGATCCCCTGTACGGTGTTGAGCGCTTCCTCGAGGGGCTTCGACACCTCGCGCATCATCACCTCGGGCGACGCGCCGGGATACGACGTCTGCGCAATGACCGTGGGATAGGTGATGTCCGGATATTCGTCGATGGCCAGGCGTTGAAAAGCCACGACGCCGAGCACCACGAGCGCCACCATCATCATGGTGGCGAACACGGGTCGCTTGATTGAAATATCCGAAAGGAACATGATGCCCTGCGGTGCGATGACGCACGGGCGTAGTGCCCGCGCCGCTACTGCCTCCTGCCCTTCTCCTGGCCGGCGACAACGGCCTGCATGCCTCGGCCCAGCGTTCCCACGTTCCCCACGATCACGCGGTCGCCCGCCTGCAGGCCCTCGGCAACCTGCGCCAGGCCCTGGCGCTCGTCCACCGCGCCCAGCTGCACAGGCGCAACATTGATCGTCTTGCCATCGATGCGGTAGACGAATGGCTTGCCATCCTCGGCGGACTGTCGCAGTGCGCTCGTGGGCACGGTCAGCACACCGGTGAGGAGTCGGCTCACCACCCGCCCTGTGGCGAACGTGCCACCACGGAGAGTGCCACCCGGATTGGGGATCTGGATGTAGACCGTCACGGCGCGCGTGGCGGGATCCACTGTTGGGCTGATGCGAGCCACGCGCCCGTCAAAGCTCCGCGCGTCGGCCACGAAATGCACCACCTGACCCACGCGCACGCTGCCTGCCTGTCGCGCCGGAACAGCCGCCGCGAGTTCGAGCGTGCCATTTCGCACGATGGTGAAGAGTGGCGCGCCCTTCGCCACGTGCACCCCGCCCTCCACCAGGCGCTTGTCGATGATCCCCGCCGCGGGCGCCACCACCCGGGTGTCGCGTGCCTGGTTCGACGTTGCGCGCAGCCGGGAGTCAGTGGCAGCCAGCCGCGCACTGGACGACGCGACGGCCTGCTGCGCGTTCTTGTACTCGCGCTCCGCGATCGCGCCGGCCTTGAACAGTGATGCGTCCTGCTCCAGCGTCCACTGTGCATTCGCGAGATCCGCGCGGGCGGCGGCGCGGTCTGCCTCCGCGCTCTTCTGGCCGCTCTCCTGCTCGGTGGATTCGAAGCGCGCGAGCACCTGTCCTCCTGCCACCTGCTCGCCCTCGCGTGCGTAGACGTTGGTCAGATCGCCTTCGATTCGGGCGCGAACATCGATGGTTTCGCTGGGGCGCAGGTCGCCGGTCAGCGGCGTTCCGTCCTCGATAGTTCCAGGCACGATCGTCGCCACATCGGTGGCGGCCAGCGTAATGGACGGGCCGGTCCTCACGGCGGCCGGCCCCGCCTTGCCGCCACTGTTCCCTGCCCGAGCGCCACTCGGCGTGGCGGCTGCCTCCCTGGCATCGTTGCGGCACGCGGCACCCATGGCAGCCGTGGCAAGGAGCCCGGCCAGCACCGCAGCGCGTGACGCTTCAATCAGATGCATGGACTACCTCGGCAACGTGGTGCGCAGGCCCGGCGTGGGAATCGGGATGGGACGGCCCTGCGCACGCGCCAGGTCCGCGGAGGCGAGGAAGAGATCGTATGTGCCCCGCGCCTCGGTACTCTGGGCCGTGAGGAGCGCCACCTGGGCATCCGAGACCTCCAGCTGTGTGCTCAGGCCGCGCGAGAAGCGCAGCGTGGCCAGCCGGAATGCTTCATCCGCTTCCTGTGCGTTCTGCTGTCGCGCCGCGAACACTGCCGTGGAGCGGCGCAGTTCAGCGCGCGCACGCGCGACATCGATGGACACGGCCTCGCGCTGTTGCCGAAGTTGCAGTTCTGCAAGTCGGGACTGGGCCTGTGCGAGCTCCACGTTGGAGTGCACGCGCAGGCCGTCGAACACTGGCATGCTGAGGTTCAATCCCGCCTGACGGTCTGAAAACCATCCCCCATTCTGGCATGCCCGCCCAACGGCGGATCCAACGGGGCAGGCATCCGTCGTGAGTGCTCCGCCGGTGCGGGGAAAGCCCTGGCCGATTGCGGGAAAGGCCTGGTACCCTGACTGAAAAAAGAGGGACACCGTGGGAAAATAGTCGGCTCGTGCCACCGAGACGCCGAGCTTCTTGGCAGCCACGTTCAGTTCCGCGGAGCGAATGGAGGCGCGGTCCACTCCTGCAAGCGTGTCAGCGGTGGCGGCCACGAGTCCGGCTGCGCTCGCGGAGTCGATCCGCGTGATGAGTGCGATTGGTTGCTCGACCGGCACGTTGAGGAGTCGCTTGAGGTCGAGGAGCGCGAGTTCACGATCATTGCGTGCCTGAATGGCGAGTGGCTCGATATTGGCCCGTTCCACCCTCGAGCGAAGCACGTCATACCGCGCAGCGCGCCCCGCCCGTTCGAACTGTTCCACTTGCGTGAGCCGGCTGGATGCGAGCGCGAGGTTGCGCTCCTGCAGTTCCACGATGCGTCCAGCAAAAAGGACCTGCAGGTAGCTGCGCTCCACCTGCAACGTCAGCAGCGACCGCTGCTCGCGGTCATCGAACCGAGCCGCCTGGCGCAGGCGGTCTGCGGCTCGCGCACTGGAGACGAGGCGCCCACCCTGGAACACCGTCTGGGACAGGTTGAGGTTGCCGGTATAGGTGTTCGGCTGATTGAACTGCGCCCCCACCGCCTGGCCACGGGCGCTCTCGTACACGTGAAGGTACGAGGTGCTCAGCCGCAGCTGCGGCAGCAGGCTCGCGCGTGCGCCACCATACACGGCATCGGCAACGTCCACCTGGGCGGCGGTGATACCGACTTCGTCACTCTGGCGCATGGCAACCGACACCGCGTCGCCAAGGGACAGCCGAAGAGTGTCCCCCGCGCTGGAAGTGACGGAGGATTGTGCGTGCAGCAGCGGTGGACCCAGCAACGATACGAGCGCACACGCCCGCACGACGCGCCAGGTAGGACGACAGGGAAAAAGCATCGCAGACTATACGCCCAGCCCGGCCGATTCGTTGCACGTCACGCGTATGCGCAGGAGCTAACAGCACCGCGTGCGCAGGCGCTCAGGAGCCCGGCTGGTCATCCATGAACACGAGTGTCTTTCGTCGCAGCACCACCCGTTGAAGCACGGCAAATACTTCCGGGTCGAGCAGGCGTCCCACATAGGCCGACAGGTGCGCAATGGTCTCGCGCGGCTCCATGGCGTCCCGGAATGCCCGGCGAGAGGTCATTGCATCGAACGCGTCGCACGCGGCAAGGATTCGCCCGCCAATCGCAATGTCCTCACCAGCCAGGCCGCGCGGATAGCCGGATCCGTCGAAGTGCTCGTGGTGATCCTGGACATACGCGAGAGCGACCGGCATGTGCTTGAGCGGGGCCAGGATCTCCATGCCGATGCGCACATGGTCCTTTACATGCTCGAACTCCTCGCCCGTGAGCGGGCCGGGCTTGTTGAGGATGGCTTCACGGATTCCGATCTTGCCGATGTCGTGCAGCCGGCCGGCAAGGCGCACGTTCTCGACCACATCCGCGTCGAGTCCCATGGCATCCGCCACCGAAGCCGCCAGTTCGGCTACGCGCTGCGCGTGCCCGCGCAGGAACACATCCTTCGCCTCCATCGCGTTGATGAGCGTGTTGGCCACGTCCATCGTCAACGCGTTGAGGGAGCGCTTCTCCTGTTCCAGTTCCTCGGTGCGGAGTGCGACCTCCTCACGGATGAGCACCTCCACGTTACGCCGCTCGATCTCCAGCATGCGGCGGTGCGCCGCTCGCTCGACAGCGCGTTCGAGGTCGCCCAGCTCGATGGGCTTGACCAGGTAGTCGAGGGCGCCCTGCGCAAGCGCCTCGGTTGCGGTCCCGGCATCGTTGACCGCCGTGAGCATGACGATGCCGAGGTCGGCGTCGATGCGAAGTGCGTGCGGCAGCACGTCCAGTCCCGACATGATCGGCATGCGCACGTCGCAGAGCATGATGTCGAACTGCTCCTGACTCAGCCGCGCGAGTGCTGCTGCACCGGATTCCGCCATGACGACCTCGAACCCGCGACTCCGCAGGTAGCGGGAGAGCGCAAAGCGGATCGACTCCTCGTCATCGACAATGAGGACGCGGGTTTGCGACGCGCTGGAGGCATGAAACGAAGAGCTGGACCTGGGCACAGTCGTGGTGGAAGCGGAGTGGGGCACGCGTCGGTCACGGGTTGAGGATATCGGTGGTCGAGTATCGAAGCCGGCCCGTGCGCGTTGAATGTGCTGCGAGACGAGCTACTCCGCGAACTCCACGTCCACCGGTTGCGTGACGAGGCCCAGCTCCACTCCCTTCTTGAGGAACAAGCGGACCGCCTCGCGCCCACGGTCGCCGTAATCCAGTGTCCATGCGTTGACATACATGCCAACGAACGTGTCCGCCTTGGACCGGTCGAGGCCACGGGCGTACTGCATGGCATGGTCGAGTGCCCCAACCCGATTATCCAATCCATACGCGATGCTGTCTCGAAGATGTCGTGATACCATGCCCGAAAGATTAGCGCCAAGGTCCTTCCTGATGACATTTCCGCCGAGTGGAAGCGGGAGGCCTGTTTCGCCGAACCACCACTCGCCCATATCTGCCACCAAGTGCAAACCCCGCTCGCCGAACGTCAACTGGCCTTCGTGAATCAGGAGTCCCATGTCCACGTCGCCGTTCACCACCGCGTCCTCGATCAGGTCGAACGGCGTGAAAACGGGGCTGAAGTCCGGCTCGTACATCTGGAGGGC
>JAYVNZ010000096.1:0-4098 GCA_043758185.1 Gemmatimonadaceae bacterium
GAGCGGATGACCGTGTGCAACATGTCCATCGAGGCGGGCGCGCGCGCCGGCATGATCGCGCCGGATGACACCACGTTCGAGTACCTGCGCGGGCGGCGTCACGCCCCTCGCGGTGCAGCGTGGGACAGCGCCGTGGCCACGTGGCGCACCCTCGTGACCGATGCCGGGGCGCGGTTCGATCGCACCGTCGTGCTCGACGGCAGCACGCTGGCGCCGATGATCACGTATGGCACCAATCCGGGCATGGGCATGAGCATCGGCGACACCGTGCCGGATCCTGGCCGTCTCGACGATCGCAGCGAGCGGGAGAATGCGGAACGGGCGCTGCGGTACATGGGCCTCGTGGCTGGGCAGGAGCTCGCCGGGACGCCAGTGGATGTGGTGTTCTTCGGCAGTTGCACGAATGCCAGGATCTCCGACCTGCGCGACGCCGCCAGCGTATTGCGCGGGCGGCACGTGGCAAAGGGTGTTCGTGCCCTCGTGGTGCCCGGGTCGCAGCAGGTCAAGCGACAGGCGGAGCTGGAAGGGCTCCACCGCATCTTCATCGACGCGGGCGCGGAGTGGCGTGAGTCGGGCTGCTCGATGTGCATTGCGATGAACGGCGATCAACTCAGGCCCGGCCAGCTCGCCGTGTCCACGAGCAACCGCAATTTCGAAGGCCGGCAGGGGAGCGGCGGGCGAACACTCCTTGCGAGCCCCATCACTGCGGCCGCGGCGGCAGTCACGGGGTTCATCACCGATCCCCGTACGCTGATGGAGAGCACGGCATGAGTCAGCAACAGTGGACGTTCACGAGCTCGTACGTGGTGATGCCGCGGGAGAACGTGGACACGGACCAGATCATTCCCGCCCGCTTTCTCACAACCACAGATCGATTCGGGCTCGGCCCGCATGCGTTCAACGACTGGCGGTATCGTGCCGATGGGTCGCCGGATCCCGATTTCGTGTTGAACAGGGATGCGGCACGCGGCGCACAGGTGCTCGTGGCAGGACACAACTTCGGATGCGGGTCGTCGCGTGAGCACGCGGTGTGGGCGCTCGCGGGCGCCGGATTCCGTGCGGTGGTCAGCACGGAGTTCGCCGACATCTTTCGCGGCAATGCGCTCGGCAACGGGCTGCTGCCTATCGTCGTGAGTGCGGAAGTACTCGACTCGTTGATGGCCTCGCAGACACAGGACGCGCAGGTGACGGTGAACCTGGAAACGCGCACGCTCACGCTGCCCGGCGGCAACGAGGTGACCTTCGCCGTGCCACCCTTCTCGCGCTACTGCCTGCTGCACGACACGAACGAGATGTCGTTCCTGCTCGACGCCGATGCGGACATTGCTGCCTACGAGTCGCTGCATCCGGCCACCATCGACACCCTGGCGCTGGAATCGATTACATGAGCCGGTACACGATCGCGCTCCTTCCCGGTGATGGCATTGGTCCGGAAATCATCGCGCAGGGCCGACGGGTGCTGGCCGCCGTGGCAGAGTCGGCCGGCATCGAGCTGTCCTTTGTTGAAGGGTTGATCGGCGGCGCTGCCATTGATGCCACCGGCTCGGCGTTGCCGGATGAGAGCATCGCCCTGTGTCGCAGCGTGGATGCCGTGCTGCTGGGCGCCGTTGGCGGGCCGCAGTGGGACGACCCGTCGGCGAAGGTGCGCCCCGAGCAGGGATTGCTCGCCATTCGTCGCGCACTCGGGCTGTACGCCAATCTTCGCCCTGTGCTGCCGCATCCTGCGCTGCTCGACGCGTCTCCCTTGCGACCCGACCGACTCGCCGGCGTGGACCTCATCGTCGTACGCGAGCTCACGGGTGGCATCTACTTCGGCGACAAGGGCCTCGCACAGCTGGCCGGCGGCGGCGAGCGGGCACATGACCTGTGCGCCTACGATACCAGTGAGATCGAGCGCATCGTACGCGTGGGCGCCGAGCTCGCGCGTGCGCGGAGCGGTCGGCTCACGTCGGTGGACAAGGCGAACGTGCTGGAGACGTCCAGGCTGTGGCGGCGCGTGACCACGCGCGTGGTGCACGACGAGTACCCCGATGTGCAGCTCGACAACGTGCTCGTGGATGCGTGCGCGATGCACCTGGTGACGAATCCCGCTCGGTTCGACGTGATCGTCACCGAGAACATGTTTGGGGACATCCTCACCGACGAGGCAGCGGTACTCACGGGGTCCATCGGGTTGCTGCCGTCCGCGTCACTCGGCGCGCCATCGACGGGCACGCGCATGGGATTGTACGAGCCCATCCACGGCTCGGCGCCCGATATCGCGGGCCGAGGCATTGCGAATCCGATAGGGACCATCCTGAGTGCCGCCATGCTGCTGCGGCACTCGCTGGGGCTGGAGGCGGAGGCGCGGGCAGTCGAGCGGGCGGTGAGCGAGGCGATATCGGATGGCGCGCGCACGCCGGACCTGGGCGGTTCCAGCAATACGGCGGATGTGGCGGACGCCGTGCTTGACGCGCTCGCAGCAGCAAATGCGATGGTACGCATGTCGTCCTGAGCGCAGGGCACCTGTTGTCGTCCTGAGCGCAGCGAAGGACCTGCTTGTCACTGACAAAGAGCAGATCCTTCGCTGCGCTCAGGACGACAAGCTTGGCACTGGCAAAGACCAGGTCCTTCGCTACGCTCAGGACTACAGGGTTACTGGTGCACTGCGCGAGGAAGCGGACGCCCCGCCAGCGCACCAGTGTACGCACCGTCGCTCACCGCCACCACGCCATTCACCAGCACGTACCGCATCCCCTCGGCAAGCAGCGTGGGCTGCTGGTACGTCGCACGATCGCGGATCGTGACCGGATCGAAGGCAATCACGTCCGCGAACTTTCCCTCCGCCAAGATCCCTCGATCGGCGATGCGCAACGCCTCCGCCGTGAGTCCGCTGGACGAACGCACCGCCTGCGGCAGCGACAGCAGTGACTTGTCGTACACATAGTCGCGCAGCTTGCGCGGAAACGTGCCGAACTTGCGCGGATGGCCACTCGATCCATCAGAGCCCGTCATCACGAACGGCTGCACCATGAACGTCTCGACGTCCGACTGCTTCATGTTGAACGACGCCACGCTCGCGTCACCGGCAAGAATCACCTGGAGCGCCGCCTCGATTGGCGCAACGTGCCGCGCCGCGGCGACCTGCTCGAGCGTACGGCCCAGGATGCTCGTGTCGCGCGTGGAACTGATGAGGAGCGATGCGGCGCCGCCCCGCCGCACGAGGTTGCGCTCCATTTCACCAACCAGCCGCGCCTTGATTGTCGCGTCAGCCACACGGGCGCGTAGCGAGTCGCGCCCGCCCACCTCGGCCCAGCGCGGCAGGAGTGACGCTCCCACACTGGTGCCCGACGCGAGGTAGGGATACTGGTCTGCCGTGACGTCCAGCCCCTCGGCGCGCGCGGACTTGATGATGGCGACGATGGAATCACTCTGTCCCCACACGTCGGTGCCGAGCGCCTTGATGTGCGAGATGTGCACTGGCAGGTGGGCCTCGCGTGCGATGCGGATGGTCTCGTTCACCGAACCGACGACGCCGCCCGGCGTGTACGACCCTTCGTCGCGCATGTGCGAGTCGTAGATGCCGCCGTAGCGCGCCACGACCTTCGCGAGCTCGATGACTTCTGCAGTCGGCGCGTAGCTGCCCGGAGCGTAATACAGTCCGGTGGACATCCCGATGGCGCCCTCGCGCATGCCGCGCGCGACGATCGCCCGCATGGAGTCGAGCTGTGCCGGTGTCGGCGTCGCGTCGGACATGCCGAGTACCGCGCCGCGCACGGCGCCCTGCGGCACGTAGAGCGCCGCGTTGGTGCCAATGCTGTCCGTTGCCCATGCGCGCAGCCGCTTGCCGATGTCGATGGTGCCGCCGCCATCGTTGTTCGTGACGACAGTCGTGACACCCTGCATGAGATACCCCACGTTACTGCGTCGCTCATGACTGGAAAGATCCTCGAGCGTGTGGCTGTGCGGGTCGATGAAGCCGGGAGCGACGATGAGCCCCGTCGCGTCAATCGCACGTGCACCGCGCACGCGTGAACGCACCGCGTCGCCGACGAAGACGATGCGGTCGCCGCTGACACCGACATCCGCGCGACGCGCTGGTGCACCTGTTCCATCAAC
>JAYVNZ010000097.1:0-14934 GCA_043758185.1 Gemmatimonadaceae bacterium
GCGTTGCCCTCGCCCTTGCCGTCATCACGTCGCTCTCGCTGCCAGTTGCCACACACGCCCAATCGTCGATGTCCATGTCGGCTGGCGCACAGGGAACGATGTCGGACTCCACGCACAAGACGTCCCGTTCTGCGCGAAAGCGCGCGGCGAAGCGTGCCATGGCGGCGCCAAATGCGATGGCCAGGCACGAGGATGCCATGAAGAAGGGCGATGCGATGTCGCGCGGTGACGCCATGATGAAACACGACGCGATGAAGAAGAACGACGCGATGATGAAGCACGATGCCATGAAGAAGGACGGCGCCATGATGAAGCCGGATGATGCCATGAAGAAGCCCTGATCCCGTTCGGCGCAGGCTGGGGAGTGAGGCGCAACGCATTTGCGGTGGCATGACGCGGCGATACAGATTCACCCATGATCTTCACTCTCCTCCTCGCCGCCGCGCACCTCGCGGGGCCGGATACAGTTCCTGACGTCATCCGCATGACCGGCGCGCGCAATCCTGCGTACGCCGCCGATGGACGGCTGGCACTCAGCGTGCGCGGCAAGCTGTGGGTGCGGAGCAGCACCGGAAACCGGCCGGCCTGGATGCAGGTGACGTCGGGACCGTCATGGGATCGCGAGCCTGCATGGACGCACGATGGGTCTGCGCTCGTGTACACGTCCAACGCGCACGGCTACAGTCAGCTCTACACCATCGCCGTGACGGCGCGCGGCCAGGGCGCGATGCCGGTCCGCCTCACGACATCATCCGAGCCGGAGTCCGAGCCCGCTGTATCGCCCAATGGGGACATCCTCTTCGTCAAGGGTCGTACAGGGCAGACGCATATCTGGCTGCGCACCGCGGCGGGTGTCGAGCGCCGCTTCACGAGTGGGAGCAACGGGGCGGAGCGCTGGCCGGCGTGGTCGCCGGATGGGCGGCGCGTCGCATACAGTGCCACGCGAGAGGACAGAACCCGGCTGCGCGTGCGGTGGGTTGCCGGTGATTCCGATCGCGTGGTGGTGGAGGACCGCGATGCCGAGCACCCGGCGTGGTCGCCGGGCGGGGATCGGATTGCGTTTGCGTCGCGGAATGGGCGTGCGGGCGTGTGGATCACCACGCCCGATGCCCGATACGTGAATCTCGTGAGCGCGCAACGCGCCGAGCCGGCGTGGTCGCCAGATGGACGCACGCTGGCACTGGCTGAGCTTCCCGGGCCGGACGTGGGATACAACGGAGATCCGGATCGCATCGGCGATCGTGACACGCAGGATGAGTTCGGGACAACAGGACGGCTGTGGTTTGCCGATGCGCCGCCGCCGCCCGACGCCGGACTCCTGGGTTCCTCGCTCCCGTCCGCCGACCAGCGGACGCGCAACGCCGCGGCCTTCCTGGCGTTCTGGACGCGCATGGATTCCCTGTACTTTCGGCAGTCCGCAGTGCGCCACGCCGCCTGGGCCGCGATGCGCTCAGCCTATGCGTCACGTGCAGCAGCGGCGACCTCGGACGTGACGCTGGAGCAGGTGCTCCACGACATGCTGCGAGACCGCCCGCCGCTGCGCGACGCGGCAGTGGGGCGAGCGGCCGTGTCGAGCGCGCACCCGGTGGCAACAGCGGCCGGCCTGGAGATGCTGCGCAAAGGCGGCAACGTTGTCGATGCCGCCGTCGCCATCTCGTTTGCACTCGGCGTTGTCGAGCCGGACGCGAGCGGCCTTGGTGGCTACGGACAGATGCTCGTGCGCATGAGGGCGATGGATCGCCCCGTGCTCATCGAGTTCATGTCGCGCGCGCCGGAGGAAGCGTCGCTCGCCAATGGCGCGCTCACCCGAAAGGGCCGAACCCCGTTGGAGGGACCCATCCTGGTGAATGTGCCGGGCACGCTGGCCGGAATGGAACTGGCGTGGAAAAAGTATGGAAGCCGGAAGGTCACGTGGGCGGACGTCCTGGCGCCTGCCATCCGTGCGGCGGAGCAGGGATTCGTGGTGAGCGACGGGCTCGCCACCACACTCGCCACCGAGCGCGAGCACTTTCTCAAGTCTCCGGCGGCGCGCGCACTGTTCTTTTCCAACGGCGAACCGCTGAAGGCCGGCGACACGCTTCGGAATGCAGACCTGGCCCGGACGTTACGCACCATCGCCGACAGCGGCGGCGCGGCATTCTACCAGGGCTCCATCGCGCGACGGCTGGTCGCCGACCTGCGTGGCCAGGGCAACGCGATGCGGCTCACGGACATGGCGCGCTATTACGCGGCGGAACGAGAGCCGGTGTCGGGCACATACCGCGGCTACACACTGTATTCCAGCGCTCCGCCTTCGGCGGGCGGCGCCACGCTGGTGTCGCAGCTCAACTTCCTCGAACACCAGGGCGACGTTCGCCCGTACACCGAGGACGCCGGATCGCTGCACGCCATGATCGAGGCGTGGAAGCTCGTGCCGTCGCTCCGCGGACGGATTGCCGACCCGGGTCTCTGGCCAGTGACCCTGGACGCGTTCCTGAGCAAGGATTCCGCGAAGGTGCGCTGGCGATGCTTCGATGCACGGCGCGCCTTGACCGCTTCCGATATCCGCGGTGACACACTGCCATGCGCACAGGATGGCACGCGCGTGTCGTCGGCTGGAGGGTCCGCGACAGTGGAGTCGGAGTGCGGCAGCCAGGACGATTCCGCCGGTGAGCACTTCTGCCACCGAACGGGCACCACCGCGTTTACCGTCGCCGATGTGGACGGCAACGTCGTGAGCGCGACGCAGACGCTGGGCACCTGGGGTGGCAACTTCTACGTGACGCCGGGACTGGGCTTCCTCTACAATGACAAGCTCGAATCCTATGGCAGCGAGCCCGGTGAATACGGTGCGCGCCTGCCGAATGCCCGCCATGGCAGCAGTCTCGCACCCACCATCGTGTTTCGTGGCAGCGGCGCGACGCGCCGCCCCGTGCTTGCCGTGGCCGCCGCGGGCAATTCATGGATCACGTCGGCGGTGTACTCGGTGATCACGGGCGTGCTCGATCAGCACCTGGATGCGCAACGCGCCATCGAGTTGCCGCGCTTCCTCGTTGACCGGCAGGCGAGCGAGGCGAAACCGCGGTACGTGATCCAGGTCGAGGACGGATTCTCACCAGGCGTCCTCCGCGACCTCGGCGACCGGGGCCACGTGTTCCAGCGTATTTCACTGCCCGGTGAACTGCGGATGGGCTATGCGGCGGTCGTCACCGTGGGAGAGCATGACGTCACCGCGGCCGCCGATCCTCGCCGCTCGGGCGAAGCGGGTGCGATCGCCTGTGCGAACGACAGGGGCGACGGGTGTCGCCCCTGACGACGGTCAGCTCGCGGCTGCCTTCGCCGCGACCTGTTGCTCGAGCTTGTCGTCGCGCTTGTAGACGTCGTCGCCAAAGAACAGCTGGCCATCCCGGATGTACGACGTGAAGTAGACGATGTACACCGGAATTTTCGGTGACACGCGCACCTGCTTGTTGTCCACACTGCCGTTCATCGCGGCGTCCACCTGCGCGGCGTCCCATCCCAGGACCCACTGCGCGAGTTCGGCCGGCTTCTCCAGGCGAATGCAGCCGTGACTCGCCGCACGCGCCGTCTGCTGGAACAGCGCCTTGGCGGGCGTGTCGTGCAGGTAGATGTTGAAGGAGTTGGGGAAGAGAAACTTGACGAGACCCAGCGCATTCTTGCCGCCGGGCTTCTGGCGAATGCGGCGCGCGCCACCGTCCGTGTAGTACTCCATGTTCTCGCGATCCAGGTAGCCTGGATCGGCTGAGGCCTTGGGCCCCACTTCCTTGGCCTGGATATCCGGCGTGATGTTCCAGTACGGCCGGAAGGCCACGGTCTCCATCGAGTCGCTGAACACGGGGGTCACCTTGCCCTCGTATTCCTGTCCCACCACAACCTTCATCGACAGCGTCTTCTGCCCGCTGTCGTATGCGTCCAGGCGGAATGCGGGAACGTTCACGTAGACGTAGCGCGAGCCCAGCGTCCTGGGAAGCCACCGGTGGCGCTCGAGATTTGCGGCGATCTGTTTCACGCGCTCTGCAGCCGGCACATTGAGTTCCGCGAGTGTCGCCTTGTCGAGCCGTCCCGTGCGGTCCAGTCCATGGTGTTCCTGGAACTGGGCGACCAATCGGGAAAGACCAGCACCGGCGGCACCGGCTGCCGCGGATGGCGCCGTGCCGTTTCGTGCTGCCTTCTTCGCCGCCGGAGCGGGCGTGGCGACCGGGGTCGCGAGCGAGTCATTGCCCCGCGCGCTGGATGCCGAGGAGTCACTCCGTGTGATTTCGGGATTCACCCGCGCGGCAATGGCCTCCATCAGGCCCGCACCTGATGCGGACGAAATGGCGGGCCATCCGCCGCTCGCGGCGATCTTTCGATAGCGCGCGTAAGCATCCTTGAGTGCGACATACTCCTCACCCTGTGGCGACATCTCGGAGAGCGCCGCCTTCATGTCGCTGCCCTCGATGCCGCGGACAATGGCACTGTCCAGCTCCATGGGCATGGGGGGAATGTGCCAGGCCTGCGAGACGGTTGAGGGATCGACCTGTCCCACCAGCATATCTGCCGCGTAGGCGACGTACGCGGAGGTGAGCATGACGTCGGCATCCGCGAGTGTGCCGGCAGACGCGCTGTCGGTGAGCCGCTTGGCGTTCACCAGGGCCTCGATCTCGCTCACCGGATAGGCGGTGGTGTCGAGCGCATGGTCAGGCGCATTGCGCAACGCCTCGAGCAGGGCAGTCGCGCGATCCTTGATGCCACCCTCTTCCAGCCAGAGCGGCGCGTTGTCGAACGCGGCATAGAGCCCTCGCACGCGCTTCCACCGGTCGGGCGTCACCCACTTGGGCCGATCTTCCCTGGCAATGCCCGCCGCGATGGCGGGCGTGAGGTTCTCGACCGGAACGGCAAGCACCTTGGTCACGCTGCGCGGCGAGTACTTCAGGCGCTTCCTCACGGCCTTGCAACCCGAGAGCAGCCCGATCGCAAGTACGCCGGCAAGACAATACCGAGCCATGAACCGAGATCGCGCGCGGGCGCCAGCGAGGCTGGTTGGGGACGCAGACGAGCACATGGAACCTGATGCCTCACGCATGACTATGATGGGATAGGGGAAAGTCGGGGGAGCTCGCGCCCCGGCCGTCTCCCAGTCATGAGTCGTGCCAGACGAACTGGACGGCCGACGTTCGGTGATGCGGCTCGATCCACGCTATATTGCGCCAACATGCTGACGCACCTCCGCCGCTCTGCTGCAGTGCTGCTCATCCTCTTCGTTGGTCACCTCGGTGTGGTGATCGGCGGCGCGGTGTGCACCACGCCGGGTATGGCTGCAACGAGCGCGTCGGCGCCGGCCATGGACGGCTCCATGTCCGATATGCGGAGCCCGGCCACCACGCTCATTGGCGCGCGGACCACGGATGGCGCGAAGGAGCCTGCCGCTCCCGGTCATGCGCCGTGCTCGGACACGTCGCAGGGCGCATGCGTCACAGGCATGCCGTGCGTCACCGCGCTCAGCGCTGCGGCGACGGACGACCTTGCCGCACCCGGCCCCGCGGTAGCGAGCGGTGCCATGGCATTGATCGTCACCATGCCGGTCACGTCGGGTACGGCGCCCGACCTTCCACCACCGAGACTCCAGGTCTAGTGGACTGCGTCGCCACCGTGGCGGCGCATGGTTCTCGTGAGGCGTTGCGTCCCGTGAGGTGACGTGGCCCACGACTGGTTCGTGCGTCGGGCGCATGGTGCGTCACGGCACGAAGCAGAGCTGACCCGGTGGTTACTCCATGTCATCTCCCACAGCCCGTCGCGCACCCGCGCGATTCGGTGCGGTACGCGCTGCATGCGCGCGTACGCTGGTTGCGATGGCGCTGATCGCGCCGCGCGTCCGTGCACAAGGAATCAGCGAGGCCGGTGATTCGACGCTCGATGCCCTCGTGCGTGCCGCGCTCGAGACCAACTCGACAGTGCACGCGGCGTCCGACCGACGTCTGGCATCACTGGCGCGCGTACGTCCGGCGGGAACACGCGCCGATCCCAACCTGCAGGCCGGCGTGATCACCATCCCCGTTGTGAAGCCGAGCCTCACGGACGACAACTTCACGATGTTGATGGTGGGGTTGCAGCAGTCCTTTCCGTATCCGGGAAAGCTCGCGCAGCGGTCCAGGGTTGCACGGCTCGACGTGAACGCCGCCGACGCGATGATTGCCACTGCGCGCCTGGCTGTCGTGCGAGACGTCAAGGCGTCGTATTACGAAATGGCCTATCTCGACCGGGCACTCGAGATCGTGGACCGGACGCGGAGCGTGCTTGTCGACGTCATTCGCGTGACCGAAACTCACTACGGCACCGGAACGGGATTGCAGCAGGACGTGCTGAAGGCGCGAGTGGAGGCGGCCCGCCTCTCGGAAACCGCCAGCATGCTCACCGAAGCGCGCGTCACGGCGCTCGCGGCACTGAACGCCATCCTCGAACGGCCGAGCGATTCTCCTGTACCACTGGCCAGGATTCCCGCGCGACTCGCGCGAGCCGCCGTCTCCGACAGCGCGCCCACCATTCGCTTCACATCGCAGGCGCTGGGCGCCCGCGTCGCGGACTCGCCGTTCCCTTCCGTGACGATGCTGCAATCCATGGCCATTGCGCACAGTCCCACGCTGCGTGAGCATGAATCGAGAATCGCGGCGCAGGCGGCGCGCGTCGAGCTCTCTCGCCTGGATGCCAAGCCGGACTTCGATGTGATGGTGCAGTACAACCATCGCGTCGCATACCCCGATCTCCTCACCGCCCAGGTCTCCATCCCGTTGCGCTTGCAGAAGTCGGCGAAGCAGGATCAGGCCGTGGCCGAGGGTGCCGCCGAGCTTTCGGCGCTTGAAGCCGAGCATCGCGTCGCGGTGCATGCACTCGACGCGCGGGTGGCCTCGTTAGCCAGCGACATCGAGCGTGATCGCACCCAGCTTGCACTCTACGTGAAGGCCATCCTGCCGCAGGGGCGCGCCGCAGTCACCTCGGCGCTCACGACGTATCAGGCGGGGCGCGCCGACCTCCTCACACTTCTCGATCTCCAGAATACGGTGTTTGCCTCCGAGACCGCATACTTCCGCGTGCTGAGCGATTTCGCAAAGACCGTTGCGGAACTCGAGCAGACCGTTGGCACACAGGTGCTGCCATGACCGCGCTGCAGTGGGTGCGAGCGCATCGCCTCGCCGCGGCACTGGCCGGCGCGCTGCTCGCCGTGACGCTGATTGTCGTCATCGGCCGAGCGCGACCGTCGCTTGCACCCGCGACGGGTGCTGGGAAGTCAAAGACGGGTGCGAACGACATGGCCGGAATGTCCGGCATGAGCACCGATGGCGCAGTCCACCTCACTCCCGCGCAGGTGACGACGTTCGGCGTGACGTTCGGCACTGTCGAACGCCGCGCGCTCTCCACCGAGATCCGGACTGCGGGTATCGTGATGATGGACGAGTCGCGGATGTCCGCCATCACGCCGAAGATCAACGGCTTCGTGGAGCGGCTCTACGTCAACACCACGGGTCAATCCGTGCGTCGCGGTGAACCCCTTGCCGAGCTCTATTCGCCTGACCTCATCGCGGCGGAGGAGGAGTTGCTCCTCGCGCGTCGCCTGGACAGGACGGTGGGCCAGAGTGCGGTGCCCGGCGTGCCGTCGTCATCCGGCGAACTGCTCGCGGCCGCGCGACGCCGGCTTCGCCTGTGGGATGTGTCCGACGCGCAGATTGACGACGTGCTGCGCACCGGCCGTTCGCGGAGGACTGTGACCCTGTATTCGGCTGCGACGGGCGTCGTCACGGAGAAGAAGGTCACCGTGGGACAGGCTGTCCAGGCCGGAACGGAGATGTTCGTCGTTGCGGATCTCGCCGGTGTGTGGGTGGATGCGCAGGTGCGCGAGAGCGATGCTGCCGAGTTGCGTGTGGGATCAGGCGCGGATCTCGAGTTCGCGACGTACCCGGGCCGCGCGTACAAGGGTCGCGTGAGTTTCCTCTACCCCACCGTGGCCGAGCAGACGCGGTCGCTTCGGGCGCGTGTCACGGTTGCGAACGCCGACGGACGGCTCAAGCCCGGCATGTACGCCACGGTGCACCTCTCCTCGCCCACACGCTCGGCTCTTGCGGTGCTGCGGTCTGCCGTGCTGCAGACGGGGGAGCGCGCTGTGGTGTTCGTCGATGCGGGGAAGGGCGCGCTTCGGCCGGTGGATGTGGTGACCGGGCGCGCCGCCGGCGAGTACGTGGAAATTCTCTCGGGGCTCGAGCCCGGCCAGCGCGTGGTCACGTCCGCGCAATTCCTGCTCGACTCGGAATCCAATCTCGCCGAGGTGATGAAGAGCATGATCGGCATGAGTGGCGGCGGATCGGCAGCAGCCGCGCCGGGGATGCAGGGAATGGACATGCGTGGCGGCGATGCGAAGGGACTGGAGATGAAGGGTGCCGACACCCGCGGCATGCCGGCCGCCGCACGTCCTGCAACTCCCGCGACACCGCCGAGGTAACCCATCATGCTCAAGCGCATCATTGCATGGTCGGCGGGACATCCGCTTGTTGTCGGTGTCGGCACGCTCGTGCTCGTGGTTGCCGGCGTGTGGGCGATGCTCACCACGTCGGTGGATGCCATTCCGGACCTGTCGGACGTGCAGGTCATCGTGATGACCGAATGGCCGGGTCAGGCGCCGCAGCTCGTCGAAGACCAGGTGACGTATCCGCTCGAGACCGAACTGTTGAAAGTGCCGCACACGAAGGTGGTGCGTGGCATGAGCCAGTTCGGCATCTCCGCCGTGTACGTGGTGTTCGAGGATGGCACCGACCTGTACTGGGCGCGGTCGCGCGTGCTCGAGTACCTGAATGGTGTTGCCGGCAAGCTGCCACGCGGAGCGCGACCGGCCCTCGGCCCCGATGCCACCGGCGTGGGCTGGGTGATGCAGTACGTGCTCGCGGACACGAGCGGAACACTGACCCTGGCGGACCTCCGTGCGCTGCAGGACTTCACGGTGCGGCCTGCGCTTACGTCCGTGTCCGGCGTTGCGGAGATCGCGTCCTTTGGCGGCTTCGAGAAGGAGTATCAGGTGCAGGTGGATCCAGCGAAGCTGCTGGCCTACTCCATTCCCATCCAGAAGGTGAGCGACGCCATTCGTGCGTCGAATGCCGATGTGGGGGGGCGCGTGCTGGAGGCCGGCGGCGCGGAGTACGTGGTGCGCGGTCGGGGGCGGTTCACGTCGCTCGAGGACATCCGCAACGTGTCCATCGGGATGGGACCGGGGGGCACGCCACTCACGGTGGGAGATGTTGGCGACGTGCAGATCGGGCCCGGTCTCCGGCGCGGCATCTCGGACCTCAATGGCAAGGGTGAAGTGGTCACCGGCTGGGTGGTCATGCGGTATGGCGCGAACCCGCGCGACGTGATCGATGGCGTGAAGCGAAAGATGACTGAACTGGAGCACGCACTGCCGAAGGGTGTGCGCTTTGTGGAGGGCTACGACCGATCGGGGCTGATCGACCGTGCCATCCAGACGCTCAAGGGCAAGCTGCTGGAGGAATCGATCATCGTGGCCCTGGTCACGGTGCTCTTTCTCCTGCACGCCAGCAGTGCGCTGGTGGCCATCGTCACGCTGCCCGTTGGCATCCTCATGGCGTTGCTGTCCATGAAGGCGCTGGGGCTCAGCGCCAATATCATGAGCCTCGGCGGCATCGCCATCGCCATCGGCGCCATGATCGACGCGGCCATCGTGATGGTGGAGAACCTGCACAAGCACATGGAGCGCAACAGCGCGGCGGGATCGCCGAAGGACCACTGGACCGTCGTGATCGAGTCCGCGCAGGAAGTCGGCCCATCGCTGTTCATTTCATTGTTGATCATCACCGCGAGTTTCCTTCCCGTGTTCGCCCTGCAGGATCAGGAGGGCAGGCTGTTCAAGCCACTCGCGTGGACGAAGACCCTCTCCATGGCGTCCGCGGCGCTGTTGTCGGTCACGCTCGTGCCCGTGGCGATGGGGCTGTTCGTGCGAAAGGGGGTCAAGCCGGAGGCCGCCAATCCGGTGAACCGCATCCTCGTGCGTGCGTACCGCCCCGTCATTCATCTGGTACTGCGGTATCGGTGGCTCACTGTGCTGATCGCGGCCGTGGTGCTGGTGGTGACCTGGTTGCCATGGACGCGGATCGGCAGCGAGTTCATGCCGCCGCTGCGCGAGGGATCGATCATGGACATGCCCTCGCTGTTTCCGGGGGTGGGGTCTGCGCAGGCGAAGCAGATCATCCAGCAGCGCGACGCCGCGCTCGCCCGCATCCCGGAAATCGAGACGGTGATGGGCAAGATCGGTCGTGCCGAGAGTGCAACGGACATGGCGCCGATGTCGATGATCGAGACCATTGCCATCCTGAAGGACAGGAAGCTGTGGCGCGCCGGCGTGTCGTACGATTCCATCCTGGCCGAAGCGAACAACACGGTCGTGACGCCGGGCGTCGCGAACATGTGGTCGATGCCCATCAAGAATCGACTGGACATGCTGGCCACGGGGATCAAGACACCGGTGGGTCTCAAGATCTTCGGTCCCGATCTCGCCATACTCGACAGGATCGGCAAGGAGATCGAGTCAGTGCTTCCCGCCGTTGCGGGGACGGGTTCGGTGTTCGCGGAGCGGGTGGTGGGGGGGCGCTACCTGGATATCACGGTGGATCGCGCCGCTGCATCGCGCTACGGGATGACCAGCGACGACGTACAGGTGGCACTCTCCACGGCGATTGGCGGGATGGAAGCGGGCGAGGTGATTGCCGGCCGCGAGCGCTTCAACGTGCTCGTGCGGTATCCGCGAGACCTGCGCGACGATCCGGAAAAGCTGCGCGACGTGCTCGTGGCAACGCCCGGCGGGGCGCAGGTCGCACTTGGCCAGCTCGCGCGCATCGGCGTGGTGAAGGGGTCCACGCTCATCAAGTCCGAAGACGCGGTGCTCAACAACGTGGTGTATGTGGATGTGCGCGGGCGTGACGTTGGCGGCTATGTCGCCGAGGCAAAGCAGGTGGTCGCGAAGAGCGTCACATTACCGCCGGGATACCGCATCGCCTGGTCCGGCCAGTTCGAGTCGCTGGAGCGGGCAACCGCGCGACTGAAGGTGGTGGTGCCGGTCACGCTGCTCATCATCGCCGGATTGCTCTACTTCAACTTTCGCAGTATGGCGGAGGTGGTGATCGTGATGCTGTCGCTGCCGTTCGCGCTCGTGGGCGGGGTGTGGCTGATGTGGATGCTCGGCTACAACATGAGCGTGGCCGTCACTATCGGCTTCATCGCGCTCGCGGGGGTGGCGGCGGAGACGGGGGTGATCATGCTACTCTATCTGGATCATGCCTATCGCGACCGGCAGGGTGCTGGCTCGCTTGCGTCGCGCACCGATATCGATGCGGCGATCGAGGTCGGCGCCGTGGAGCGTGTGCGCCCCAAGATGATGACGGTGGTGGCCATCATCGCCGGGCTGCTGCCGATTCTCTGGAGCCAGGACGTGGGCGCCGACGTGCTCAAGCGCATCGCTGCGCCGATGGTGGGTGGCATGGTGACGAGCACGATCCTGACGCTCGTCGTGATTCCGGCCATTTATTCGCTGTGGAAGGAGCGGCTGTTGCAGCACGAAGTAAGGCACGTGGGCGGTTTCCCACCTGGATAGCTTCTTGAGGCGGGCGGGGTTGTCAAAAAAGAAATGAACCACAGTGGACACAGAGGACACGGAGAGTACAGAATGCGTTGACGTGCACCGCGGCTCGATTCCTCCGTACACCCTGCATTTTGCAAGTTTTTTGTCTTCCTCTGTGACCTCTGTGACCCCTGTGGTCAAGCTTTTTTCTTTTGCTGGTGCTTTTTCCGGTATTTTCCAGCAATGTTGGTTCGCATGCATTACCTGAACGCGAGGATGCCATGGACGTACAATTGAAGTCCCGCCGCGCGTGGATGCTCAATATTGCCGTCGCAGCAGTCGCGATCGCATGCAGCGCACCCGCTCGGCCCGCGGCCGATGGACCGTCGGAGCGCGGCCGGATACCCACCGGCCTGCGGCTCGATCCGGCTGGCGAATCATCGGTGCTGGGCTCGATGCCGCTCGCGATCGCCCTCGCCCCCGGAGGACACCGGGCTGTCGTATCGCTGGGCGGATGGCGAGAGCAGGGCATCCAGGTGATCGAGACGGCCACCGGCCGCATCGTCCAGACGCTCCTCCAGCCCGCCGCATTCGTCGGCCTCACATTTTCGCTCGACGGGCATGATCTCTACGCATCCGGCGGCGACGAGGACATCGTCTATCGCTACGAGTGGCGCGGCGACACCGCCACCTTGAGGGACAGCCTGCCCCTGGGTCCGCGCCCGAAGCGTGGCGCAGGCGCGCGCTACCCGGCCGGCCTCGCAATCTCGCGCGACGGACGGACGCTGTATGTGGCCGAGAACCTCGGCGACTCGCTCGCGGTGGTGGACATAGCCACCCGCCGGGTGGTGCAACGGCTGGCGTCGGGCCGATATCCCTATGGCGTCGTTGTCGCCCCCGATGGCACCGTGTACGTCTCGGCCTGGGGTGCGAGCACAGTCTCGGCATTCACGCCGCTCGGTGATGGGCAGCTCGACGCGGGACACGCAATGCGCGTCGCGCGACATCCCTCCGCACTGCTCCTCAATGCCGATGGCTCGCGACTGTTCGTCACATCGGGCAGTACGGATCGCGTCGTCGTCGTGGACACGAAGTCGCGGACGATCGTGCGTGAGTTGCGTGACGCGCCGCCTGGTGGTCCAGGCGAAGGCAGCACACCCAACGCGCTGGCACTGTCGGCCGATGGAGCGACGCTCTATGTGGCCGAGGCGGACAACAATGCGATTGCCACGTTCGCGCTGGGCGCGTCGACGGGCGGAATGACCAGCGGATCACTGCGCGCCGATGGCCTACTGGGTCGCGTTCCTGTCGGGTGGTATCCTACCGGCCTTGTGGTCACGGGTGACCGCCTGCTTGTGATCAACGGCAAGGGACGTGGCACGGGGCCGAACCCCGATGGTCCCACGCCAGCCAAGGCGCGTGCTCCAGGGTCGCACTCGTACACGCTCGGCCAGACGACGGGCACGCTGTCCCGCATTCCAGTGGCCGAGTTCAGCACCGCGGCGCTGGAGCGGCACTCGATGCACGTGGCGCAGCTCAACCGGTGGGACAGCGGGCCGTTACTTCATCGTGCGTATCCACCATTCGAGCACGTCATCTACGTCATCAAGGAAAATCGCACGTACGACCAGGTGTTCGGCGACATTGCCGCAGCTGATGGCGACACCGCGCTGCTCTTCTTTCCCCGGCGCGTCTCGCCAAACCATCATGCGCTCGCGGAGCGGTTCGGTGTGTTCGATCGCTTCTTCGTGAATGCGGAAGTGAGTCCGGACGGTCACAACTGGTCCACCGCGGCGTATGTGAGTGATTACGGGGAGAAGACGATTCCGAGCCAGTATTCGAGCCGACGGAAGCCGTACGATTACGAGGGCACCAATCGCGGAAGCGTCCCGGACGATGACGTCAATGAGGCCGCCAACGGATATCTGTGGAATGCCGCGGAGCGCGCGGGCATCTCGTTTCGCAACTACGGGGAGTTCGTGACCACGGACGTGCAGCGCAGCGGCATTACCGCAGACACGAGCTACGTGGGAAACAAGCCGTTCCTGAAGACGCACACCAATCCGCGGTATCCGGGGTTCGACACGGACATCACGGATCAGCGCCGCGTCTCGGTGTGGCTCGACGAGTTTGCCGGGTATGTGCGCACTGGATCGTTGCCCGCGCTGGAAATCGTCCGCCTGCCGAGTGACCACACGGCGGGCGCCACCGCCGGCAAGCGCACACCATTCGCCTTCATGGCAGATAACGACCTGGCGCTGGGCAGGATGGTCGAGGCGTTGTCGGCATCGCCATACTGGAAGAACACGGTGATGTTCGTCGTCGAGGACGACGCGCAGAACGGCCCCGACCATGTCGATTCGCACCGTGCACCCTTCCTCGTTATTTCCGCGTGGAATCAGGGCGGGGTGTTTCATCGCTGGACCAACACCACCGACGTGGTCGCGACGATGGGCGACATTCTGCATCTCGGTCGTCTCTCGCAGTTTGACGCCTTCGGCCGTGCGCTGTGGGATGTGTTCAGTGCGGTGCCGGATACCGCGCGGTACACGGCACTGGCGGCCGGCGTTTCACTCGAGGCGCGGAACCCCGCTGGCACACGGGGTGCGAGCGAGTCGCGCCAGCTTGATTTCAGCGTGGAGGATCGAGCGGACGAAGACGTGTTCAATCGCGTGTTGTGGCGGGCCATCAAGGGTCCGTCGACACGATATCCGGGAGTGGCCCGCATGAGTCCACTGGAGTTGCGCCGGTCGCGGTAGGATGCGACGGCAGGTTCCTTCGGCACGACACATGCTGTAGACATCTGCAAATAATGGCGGTGGAGTCCGCCGAAACCGTTGTCCTCGCGATAACCAATGACTCCTGCCTGTCCTCACGGACAAGCGGGAGCTTTTTCGTTTTCCTGCCTGTCTGGACAGCATTACTCATTTGAACAATGGGAGTGCTCCAATGCACGACAAGACATCGCAGTGGATCGAAACGGCGGGTGTGCGGTGGCGCCGTCACGTTGCTTGGCACGTCCTTGTCGCCACGGCGATGGCGCTTACGGGTCTGCTGCTCTTCGCCAAGATCGGCGAGGACGTCTTTCAACACGAGAGCGGTTCCTTCGACGACGCCGTGAGGACCTGGATGCTCGCGCACCAGACTCCGGGTCTCCTTCGCGCGTTCACGTGGGTGACGAATGCCGGATCGACGATACCCATCCTCGCGTTGACCGCAGCGGTCTGCGTGTGGCTCTGGCGCGTGAAGGGACGACATGCGGCGGCTGGCGCCATTGCGGCACCAGTGGTCGCGTCAGCGCTGTTCAATTCGATCAAGCTGACCTATGGGCGCGTGCGCCC
>JAYVNZ010000098.1:0-4252 GCA_043758185.1 Gemmatimonadaceae bacterium
CCAGCAGTGCACGCCCGCTCATGGACGGCGGCCGAAGTTCGGCAGCTCATCGCCGACAATCCGGATCTCACGCCACGCTACGAACTCGTGGACGGCGAGTTGCTGGTGACGCCGTCGCCGGGGGCGCCGCATCAGCGGACCGTCAAGGTGTTGCTCGGCCTCCTCGACGGTTACCTCACCACCACCGGGCTCGGAGAGGTCTACGTTTCGCCCTCCGATGTGGAGCTCGAGCCGGAGTTCATTTCCCAGCCGGACCTGTTCGTGCTCGGCCGCGCGGAGGCGCTGCGCGTGCGGCGCGATGGCTTTCCCGTCTTCAACCTGATGCTGGCCATCGAGGTCGTCTCCCCCTCAAGCGGCCGCCACGACCGCGTCCGCAAGCGGCCGAAGTATCAGCGTCACGCAGATGAATACTGGATCCTCGATCCGGACGCTCGCCTGCTGGAGCGCTGGCGTCCCGGCGATGAGCGGCCCGAGATCAATCCCGAGCGTTTCGTGTGGCTGCCCACCCCTGATGTGCCGCCCTTCATCATCGATGTCGAGGCGTTTTTCGCCGGCGTGTTCGCGACGGAGTAACGCACGGCAGTGCCGCTGCCTCCCTCGTTAACTTTACGCCATGCGGATTCTCCGAAAATCGACCGATCTGCCGAAGCGTTCGCTCTGGCAGAAGATCAAGGACGTCGCGCTCACCGACGTTGCCGTCCTCGCGCGCGGCGGCGTCACGGCGGGCTCGCTGGAACAGCTCGAGCAGCTCCTGCTGGAGGCGGACTTCGGCGTGCCCACCACGCTCAAGCTCGTGGCGGACGTGGAGCGCCGTGCCCTCCGGGGGCTCGTCAAGACACAGGACCAGTTCCTCGAGGCGTTGCAGGAGGGCATCGCGGATGCCCTGCGCGCGGGCAACAGTGACCCCACCCTGAACAGCGCTGCGACCGCACCTACCGTCATCCTCATTGTCGGCGTCAATGGGGCGGGAAAGACCACCTTCATCGGCAAGCTGTCGGCGCGGCTGCGTGGCGAGGGCAAGAAGGTCATCGTCGCGGCGGGCGACACCTTTCGCGCGGGCGCCATCGACCAGCTGCGCCTCTGGGCCGAGCGTACCGGAGCGGACTTCATCTCGGCCAAACCCGGCGCGGATCCCGCTGCGGTCGCGTTCGATGCCATCGATGCCAGCATCGCGCGGGGCGCAGACGTCCTCGTCATCGATACGGCGGGACGGTTGCATACGAGCGAGGGTCTCATGACGGAGCTCAAGAAGGTGGCGCGCGTCATTGCCAAGCGCCTGCCGGACGCACCGCATGACACGCTGCTCGTCCTCGACGCCACCATCGGCCAGAACGCCGTGCAGCAGGCGCGCATGTTCGCGGCGGCGGTGCCTGTGTCCGGCCTCGTCGTCACCAAGCTCGATGGCACGGCGCGCGGCGGCGTCGTCGTCGCTGTGCACGAGGCCATCAACGTTCCGGTCAAGTTCCTTGGAACCGGCGAGCAGAGCGACGACCTCATGCCGTTCGACGCGACGGAGTTTGCCCGGGAGCTGCTGGGCGACGGGTGACGCCTGCCCGCCGCGACGCCACAGGGCCGGCGAAGCCCCGGCTCGACACGCCGGTCATGTACCTCAAGGGAGTGGGGCCTGCTCGCGCGGAGGCCTTGAAGCGGCTCGGCGTCGCCTCCGCGGGTGACCTGCTCTATCACATTCCGCACCGCTACGAGGACGCCAGCACCATTGCGCCCATTTCGTCACTTGAAACGGGCATGCAGGGCACGGTCATCGGCACCGTGGTATCCAAGGGTGTGCTGCCCACGCGGAAGGGATTGCGCATCTTCCAGGCGGTGCTGAAGGACGACACCGGCATGATCGAGGTGTCGTGGCCCGGCCAGCCGTATCTTGATCGCACCATCCTCAAGGACGACGTGCTGCTCGTGAGCGGCGCCGTGCGATTCTTCCACGGCCGCCAGCTCCAGCCACGCGAATACGTCAACCTCGGCAAGGACGACGCGGGCACCGCCAAGGGCCGCGTGCTGTCGGTGTACCCGGCGACGGACGGGCTGTCGTTCAAGGTCATCCGCGGCATCATCGACGCGCATCTCGACGAGCTGCTGCCGCTCGTCACGGAGTACCTGCCGCGCGACGTCCTGCGCGCCGCCGCCGTGCCGTCCATCGGCGACGCCATGCGCATGGTGCACCGTCCCACCTCGCTTGCAGAGGCACTCGAGGGGCGAGCGCGCCTCGCGTTCGAGGAGTTGCTGTTCGTGCAGCTGCTGCACCTGCGCGCCAAGGCGCTGTCGCGCGACACGCGCCGCGGCATCCACTTCGAGAACAAGCGCGCACTCACGACGCAGCTCCGCGCGCAGCTACCGTTCACCCTCACCGGCGCCCAGGCCCGTGTGCTGCGTGAGATCTTTGCCGACATGTGCGGTGAGCGTCGCATGCAGCGGCTGCTCCAGGGTGACGTGGGCAGCGGCAAGACGGTAGTGGCACTGTTTGCAACACTGCTCGCGATGGAGAACGGATATCAGGCCGCACTCATGGCACCCACCGAGTTGCTCGCGGAGCAGCACTTCGGGTCCATCGCGGGCATGCTCGCTCCGCTGGGCATCGAACCGATCCTGCTCACCGGCAACCTGAAGGCGAAGGCGCGCCGAGAGGTCGCGTCACGATTGGCGGAAGCCACGCCGGCGCTCGTCATCGGCACGCACGCACTCGTGCAGCAGGCCACCGAATTCTCGCGACTCGGCCTCGTTGTGGTGGACGAACAGCATCGCTTCGGCGTGGAGCAGCGAAAGGCGCTCGCGGCCAAGGGCGAAATGCCCGACGTCCTGCTGATGACCGCGACTCCCATTCCACGCTCGCTTGCGCTCACGCTCTACGGCGACCTGGATCTCTCGATCCTCGACGAGCGCCCACCGGGCCGGCAGCCGATCACCACCGCGCTGCGCCCCGAGGCCGCACGCACGCGCGTGCTGGAGTTCGTGAGTCAGCAACTGGAGCTGGGCCGCCAGGCCTATGTGGTGTACCCGGTCATCGACGAATCGGAAAAGACCGACCTCAAGGCCGCCACCACCATGTTCGAGATCCTGGCGGCCGACGCCTTCCGCGGTCGGCGTGTTGCGCTGCTGCACGGCCGCCTCCCCGCAGACGAGAAGGACGCCGTCATGCGCCGCTTCCGCGATGGTGACGTGGACGTGCTCGTGGCCACCACGGTCATTGAAGTGGGCATCGACGTTGCCAACGCGAGCGTAATGCTCATCGAGCATCCTGAGCGCTTCGGTCTCTCGCAACTGCACCAGCTGCGCGGTCGCGTGGGCCGAGGGGCGGAGCAGTCGTACTGCATCCTGCTGGGCGACGTGAGCCCCGATACCCGTCAACGGCTGGACGTGTTCGTTGGCAGCGATGACGGGTTCGAGATCGCGCGGGCCGACCTGCAGCTGCGCGGCATGGGCGACCTGTTCGGCGAACGACAGAGTGGCGTGCCCACCTTTCGCGTGGCGGATCCCATCCGCGACGAGTTGCTCAACGAGCAGGCGCGCGAGGCGGCGCAGCACCTGCTGGCGCACGACCCGGAACTCGACTCCCCCGGCAACGCCGCGTTGCGCACCGTGATGGGAGAACGCTACGCCCGCTCCCTGGAGTTGTTCCGGGTGGGCTGAGGAGATGTCGTCCTGAGCGCAGCGAAGGACCTGCTTTTTCGCCAGGGCCGGCAAGAGCAGGTCCTTCGCTTCGCGCAGGACGACAGCCTTCCTAAGGCTTGCTCGGAAGCGCCAGCCGCCGCTTGATCCGGTCCAGCTCGGCGTTCGCCTTCGTGAGCTCGTCCTTCAACCGCTGGATCTCCTCGTCGCGCGCCTTGTCGTCCGCCTTCACCACCTCCACCTTGGCCGGCGCGGCAGCAGTGGGCCGTGCGTCGAGTGCAGCGGCCAGGCGGCGAAGGGTCAACACTTCCGTACGATGCGCGTTCGCGCCAGACGCGATGTACCCATCCAGGAGCACGGCGGCGTCCTTTGGACCCCCGGCAGGGTTGCCCGGATCCAGCCTGTACAGTGCGCGCCAGTACATCGCCTCCGTGGCCTCCGCACTCGCGGGATACCGCACCGCGAAATCGGCCAGCAGCTTGTCCGCGCCGGAATACCGGCCAGCGCCCGCTTCCTGGGACGCCTGGAGCAGCACGGGCGTCCATTCCGTACGGCCGGCGGGTATTGGATCAGCCAGGCGCGTCTGCGCGGTGCCGCATGCCGACAGCACCAACCCCGCGGCCACGGCGCA
>JAYVNZ010000099.1:0-3764 GCA_043758185.1 Gemmatimonadaceae bacterium
AACTGGTTGGTGCAGAGTGCCCATTCGCGGTTGCGTCGTGGACGGCTGTTCGCGCAGGTCTTCGCAAACCTCAGCAATGCCGGCAACGCCGACAGCACGGACCTGAGCGGGACCTACCTGCTTCGCACGGGACAGCCGATCGTGGACAAGTCGCGCGTCGTGGGCGCCCAGGCGCAGCACTCGTTCGACCTGGGGTCGAGCAATAGTCTCGTTTATGGCGTGGACTATACCTTCACGAACCCCCGCACTGGCGGCACGATCAACGGCCGCAACGAGGACTTCGACAACACGAGCGAGGTTGGTGGCTACGCACAGAGCACCTCGCACCTCGATCCGAAGTGGGACCTGCTGCTCGCGGCGCGGCTCGACCGCCACAATCTCCTCGAGGGCACGTTCTTCTCACCGCGGGCCGCGCTCGTATTCAAGCCGGCACCGGAACAGAGCGTCCGGCTCACCTTCAACCGCGCCTACAGCACACCCGCCAACTTCTCGTTCTTCCTGGACCTGTTGCAGGCGGCGAACGTGGGAGGATTGCCCTACAACGTCCGCGCCGTGGGCGTGTACGACGGGCTGCGCTTCAAGCGCGATTGTGCGGGGGGGGTGGGATCCCTGTGCATGCGATCGCCGTTCACTCCGGCTGCCGCGGGTGGTTCTTCCACGTTCGTGCCCGCCAACGCGGGAGGATACTATCCTGCCGCGCTCCAGGTTGCACTCGCCGGCGGGCTGCGGAACGCGCTGCTCGCCAGCGGACTGCCCGCCAACGCCGCCGACGCAACGATCGCGCGGCTGGCCACCTTCAACGCGACAGCGGCGAACGTCGGCACGAAGCTCAACTACATCACCAACGGCTCGTTCACCACGCCGGAACAAGTCGTGGACGTGCAGAAGCTCCAGCCGTCGTACACCAACGTGCTGGAACTGGGCTACAAGGGTGCCGTGGGGCAGAAGTTCTTCGTCTCCACCGACTTCTGGTACGAGCGGCGGGACAATTTCACCACCGCTGCGCAGAATTTCACCCCGAATGCGCTGCTCGACGGACCCACGCTCGGAGCGGCGCTCGCCGCGCACCTGCAGCCCGTGCTTGGTGCCAGCGCGCCGGCGGTTGCCGCCGCCGTCGCGGGCAGCCTGGCTCGCATTCCCCTCGGAACCGTCGTGCCTGACAGCCGCGTCACGAGCAATTCCGACATCGCCTTCACATACAAGTCCATCGACAAGTCGATCTACCTGTCCGGTGCGGACGTCGCGTTTGAATATGCCATGACTCCCGATCTCGCCGCATCGGGAACCTACTCCTGGATGAGCCGCACGGAATTCGACATCGAGCCGGGCCAACCCCCCCTCACGCTGAATGCGCCCAATCACAAGGCGTCGTTGGCGCTCCGTCACAGCGATAGTCCGCACGGCATCACCAGCGAGTTGCGCGGCCGCTACCAGAACACCTTTCGCGTGAATTCCGCCGTGTTCATCACCGGCACGGACCTCAAGGCGCCTGATGGGAGTACCTACCAGTACCGGCAGCCACCCACGGCCATGTTCCTCGATGCGCAGGTGGCCTGGCGCCTGCCCCTCGCGGCGGCGAGGGGCGCACTGCTCTCGCTGAGCGCCACCAACCTTTTGAACAACCGCGTGCCGATGTTCGCCGGAGTGCCGGACATCGGGCGCCTCGTCATGACGCGCCTCCAGTTCAGCCTGTAACTGGTGCGCCTCCCATTTCATGAGGGGTAGCGACGTGCCCATCTGGTGCCACTCAGGTCACAGCCCGCTTGCCGAGTGGCATCAGATGCCTCCCTCTTCCCCTCTCTCCGGTTCATGCGACACATCCGACTGACGTCCCCGCGCATCTCGCGCCTTGCTCTTGCACTCACCCTCCTCGTAGCGCTTTTCGCACCTGGCCGCCGCGCCGACGCGCAGACACGTGAACGGCCTGTCGCGTTCGACAGTGCGGGCCGAGTCACCGCTGTCACACCGCCTCTTGCCGCACGGCTGGGGCTCTCGGCGCCCCTGTGGCCCGTGATCGGCGACTACCTGGATGCGCGGCTGTATGCGCTGGATGACGCGAGTGGTGCATTTGTGCTCGTGGTGCGCCGCCAGCGTGAAGTGCTCGAGCGGTTCGCCATCGACGCCGCACGCCGGCGCGAGCTTGCAGCGGCAATAGCCATGGGTTCCGCGACTGACCTTGCTCGCGGCGGCCCCGATGTGCTTCCAACGGTGATCTCCGAGCCCGTACGGGGATCGTTCGTCCTCAACCAGACCCTGCTCGGCGCCATCGTGTTCGGACCCGCAGCGAGCGCGCTCGTGGATGATCCGGCAGGAGGAGCCGCGGCATACCTGGCCGTGACGGGCAGTGCGTTCTTCCTCGCCGCGAACATGACAAACGGAAGTTCCGTGTCGCGCGCGCAAAACCATCTGGCGTGGCACAGTGCGCGGCGCGGCGCGATTGCAGCGGACCTGCTGCTGTACTCGGTGACGGGAAGTGATGAGGGGCGTGGATATGCCGCCACCACCTTGCTGGGTGGCATCGCGGGCGATGTGCTTGGATTCACCTTGGGCGCACCCATGACCGACGCGGAGGCCCACGGCACGTCGCACGGTTCTACCGTGACGGCAGTGCTCGCGGCGGGACTCATGGGCGCGACCGGCGTCTATGACAACAACGGATCCGGGCGGGTGGGCACAGCGCTGATCGTGGGTGCCGGCGCGCTGGGCTACCCACTGGGTCTCAGGTACGTGCGCTCAGCGCCGTATCGGGTCACCGCCGGCGACGTCGGCACGATGGTGACCGCCGAGCTGCTCGGGCTGTCAGCGGCGGCGACACTGTTGCCGGACAGCCCCTCGGACAAGGTGGTCTATGGTGCACTCACGGGTGGGTTTGCGCTCGGCGCGCTTCTGGGCGACCAGTTGCTCGTGAGGCGCTACGATCACACGGAGGCCGAATCCCGCCTGGTGCAGGTCGGCGCCGGTGCGGGAGCGCTCGTTGCGCTGGCGGTGCCAGCGCTCGCTCAGTCCTCCAACACGCACCTCATCTTCGGCGCGATCACGCTCGGCGGAGTGCTTGGCACCGTGTTGACGGAACAGCTCATCAACCCTCAGCTCGCGGGCAGCGGGACGCTTCGCCGCGGCGAAACGCAGGTGGGCCAGGCCGCGGGCGCGAACATCCGATTCTCGCCGGAGTCGGTGCTGTTAGCCGGCCTGGGCCTGAAGGGCAACCATTCCCTTCTCTCCCTCACCTTCTGACGCTGACGCGACGGAGCGGGTGCGGAGACCTCCGTACACCAGGGCAGAAACGGCCGCGACGGCAGTCCCCGCAATCCAGCCGGCAAGCACATCGCTGGCCCAGTGGCGGTCGCGATAGACGCGCGTGATCCCCACCAGCAGCGGCCAACCAACCAGCGCTGCCAGGACGGGGGCGGACGAGAGCCCCTCGTGCTGCAGGATGTAGGCTATCGACAGGGCCTCCGCAGTAACACCCGTCGTGTGGCCGCTGGGAAAGCTGGCCTCCACGGCCCCACCGTCCGGCGTGCCTGACTTGTCAGGCGGATTGCGCTGCTGGTGGAGGAAGCTGGTGAATCCCTGTCCTACTGTGGCTGCGGCAACGGGCGCAAACGCAACGGCAAACGCCGCCTCGTTGCGCCCTTCGCCATGCAGCCACCATACGGTTCCCGCGAAACCTGCTGCCTGCAGCGTCGCGCGCATCCGTGGCAACGCGTGGGACGCCAGGGCGGTCCGGATGTCATGGTCGAGCTGCCAGTGCTCGTCCGCTCCCA
>JAYVNZ010000100.1:0-2998 GCA_043758185.1 Gemmatimonadaceae bacterium
ACCTGCGTCGTGATGCGCGCGTTATCCGGTGCAGTGTGCGTCATGCCGATTGATCCTCCAGTTGGCGCTTGAGATCCGTAAGCGCCGAAACTCTGCGCTCGGTGAACTTGTCGATCCATCTGTCGTGGATGAGGCGGATGGGAACGGGATTGAGAAAATGCAGCTTTTCGCGACCAGACCTCCGCGTCACCACCAACCCCGCGTCCTCGAGGATGCGGAGGTGCTTCATGACACCAAACCGGGTCATCGCGAGCGCGGATTCCAGCTCTGTGAGGCTGCGACCATCGTGTGTGAACAGTCGGTCCAGCAGGAAACGCCGCGTGGGATCGGCGAGCGCCTTGAACACGCGGTCATCGTCTGACATGATCGGGAATCATATGTGACCAAACAGTCACCTGTCAAGTCTTCGGGCGAGTCGGTCCGGAGGATGCACATGCTGATACGCGCGCACACCCGCGCGTCTACCGCTGGCTGTACGCAGAACGGATGGAATGAAATCCACGCGAAGAGGAAACCAGGCACCCGCCGCCGCACGCAACGTTGAAGCGGAGCGCCGTGATGGTACCGCGGATCGGCGTGATGACGCCAAACGTCGCAAGCTGGAGATGCTCCTCGATCGCTGCTTTCGGCCGGGTCGGTGGGCGACCCGCCTTTCCTACGCCGTGGGCCTTCAAAGCGGTCGGCAGGTGCATGTGGATCGTCGGGAGATCGCGGTGTCGCGCGCCAGGGGGGCGGGTCCGCTACGCGTGGTGTTCGCGTCCGATTTTCATGCCGGTGCAACCACGTCCGCGCGCGTTCTCGCCGATGCCTGTGCGGCGCTCGACGCGCTCGAGCCTGACGTCCTGCTTCTGGGCGGCGATTTTGTGAGCGTGCGGGCGGAGGATATTCACGCGCTTGCCCCTCTGTTGGCAAATGTCCGCGCGCCACTCGGCAAGTTCGGTGTTTTCGGCAACCACGACCTGCGCTCAAACCGGGGTGAGCTCGCCGATGCACTCGCTGTAGCGGGAGTGCGGATGCTCGTCAACGAAGTCGTGCGATTGCCAGCGCCACACGATGACGTGAGCATCGTGGGCCTGGACGATCCCATCCGCGGCACGCCGCGCGGGGAGGTGCTGGATGCCGCAGAAGGTGTGCGCATCCTGCTCATGCATGCGCCCGACGGACTGCTCGCCGCGGGCAACCGGCATTTCGACCTGGCATTCTGCGGTCACACGCACGGTGGCCAGATCGTGCTACCGGGCGGCGTGATGCCGTACCTGCCGCACGGGACGCTATCGAGGGAGTATCCAGTGGGGTGGTTTCAACTGGCCCCAGCGGGCGAGCGCATGCTGCTGGTGAGCCGTGGCGTCGGTTGCAGCACGGTGCCGGTTCGATTCGGCTGTCCCACCGAGGTGCACCACGTCACGCTCTGACGTGCCTTCTGCACGCGTCGTTTCTGGTTTCATGCACCGTGGCCAAAACGAGGCTGGCATGAGCCTCCGGTTGCCAAGGGTTGCGGCTGGGGCTTTCACGAGCAGTCTTGCCAATCGCAACAGTGACGCGGCGTCCCCGAAACCACGGCGGATCTCCTGCGTAGGGAACCTATCCCGATCAGGAGAGCCTCATGATTCCACGCATCGCGATCTGGCGGGTCGCTGCCGCACTGTTCACCGTCATCAACCTGGCGGGCGTCGGGTATGCCGTTGCGGTTGGCGAGGCGCCCCATGCCAGCCTGCATGTTGTCCTGTCGCTCCTGGGTGCCTATGCACTCTGGCGGCTGGCACCCACTGCGGAGTGGCGTGGCGCTCGCGCCGAGCTGCCTCCGGATGATCGTCTCGATCACCTGCAACAGTCGGTAGACGCCGTGGCCATTGAAGTCGAGCGCATCGGAGAGGCGCAGCGGTTCAGCACGAAACTTCAGGCGGAGCGTGCCGAGCCGCGACGGTGATGTCTTGGACGGCTCCTGACTCCTCACGTCGCTCACCGTGAACATTCGCGTCGCCACGATCGCCGATGTCCCCGTGCTCGAACAGTTGATTACCGACTCCGTGCGCGGACTCAATGCCGGCCGATACACACAAGCGGAAATGGACGCCGCACTCGCCGGTGTGTTCGGCGTGGACACACAACTCATTGCGGACGGCACGTATTACATGATGGACGGACCATCCGGTCCGGCTGCCGCAGGCGGATGGAGCGGGCGTCGCACGCTCTATGGCGGTGACAAGATGAAGGGCGCAGAGGACCCCCGGCTGGACCCCGCGACAGAACGCGCGCGAATCCGCGCGTTCTTCGTGCATCCCGAGTGGTCTCGGCGCGGGCTCGCGCGCCAACTCTACGGCGCGTGTGAGCGGGCCGCGCAGGCTGCGGGGTTTCGGGGATTCGAGTTGATGGCAACGCTGCCGGGTGAGCCCCTGTATGTCGCCCTGGGGTTTTCCATTGTCGAGCGTGTCGTTGTTCCCATCAGGGGCGTGGATGTTTCCTTCACGCGCATGACGCGGGAATTCGAAACTTGGGCTGCAATTTCGTCCGGCATTCGCACGGGCGCGCTGCTCTTGATACCGAATTCCCTCGATGCGGTCCGTGCGCTGGTGTCGGGAATGGATGCCCTGCGGCGCACAGAGCTGTCTGCCGATTGGCTGGCGCGCATCGTGGACGGGACGGCAGATGCGTGGACCCTGGGGTTCACGATGGTCTCGCACGACAGCGGCGCCACCGTCGGGACGTGTGGGTACAAGTCGCCGCCCGGATTGGATGGGGTCGTTGAAATCGCGTATGGCGTGGCGCGCGAGTACGAGGGGCGTGGCTATGCGACTGATGCGGCGATAGCGCTGGTCGAGCACGCGTTCACCAGCGGACGTGTTTGCGTGGTCCGCGCCCATACCCTTTCCAATGAAGGCGCGTCGGCGCGGGTGCTCGCAAAATCCGGGTTTCGCCTCATACATCAGGTCATCGATCCTGATGATGGCGCAGTGTGGCGATGGGAGAGAGAAAGAACACTGCTGGGAGGTGGGTAGAG